>NZ_LUFI01000001.1:0-225011 GCF_005281675.1 Sphingobium sp. MP9-4
GGCCACGGGCGCGGCGGCGCGGGGCGCTTCGGCTTCCGGGGCAGGGGCTGCCGGCTTGCGGGCGGGCGCGGCCTTCTTGGGCGCCTCGTTGGCCTTCACCGGGGACGGGCGCGACTGCAGGCCAAGGCGATGCGCCTTGCCGATTACCGCGTTACGGCTGACGCCGCCCAGTTCGTCCGCGATCTGGCTCGCGGTCAGGCCCTTTTCCCACATCGCCTTGAGCTGGTCGATACGTTCGTCGGTCCAGGACAATGAAAACTCCTCACAATCTGTGCTATGCGCCCTATATGGGGCATGCAGGCGCGACTTCCAACCGCGCAGAACGCCCTTGCGGCATAACGGACCAGCCGATAGTCGATCCCATCATGAACGACCAGCCCAAAATTGCAGCCGCCCATCCCGCACCCGTTCCCTTCCATGAACCGGGGGAGTTGGTGATCCGCAACGTCAACTGGGCCGGCATGCGCGCGCTCTACCGCAAGGAAGTGCGGCGCTTCATGAAGGTGCAGCTCCAGACGATCTGGGCGCCGGCCGTTACCACGCTGATGTTCCTGGTGATTTTCACCATCGCGCTGGGCGGGGCGAACCGCCAGGTGCTGGGCGTGCCCTTTGCCGATTTCATCGCGCCGGGCCTGATGATGATGGGCATGATGAACAATGCCTTTGCCAACAGCAGCTTCTCGCTGCTGGCGGGCAAGATGCAGGGGACGCTGATCGACTATCTGATGCCGCCGCTGTCGGTGGGCGAATTGCTGCTGGCGCTGGTCGGCGCGGCAGTGACGCGCGCGGTTGCGGTCGGTCTGGCGCTGTGGGGGGCGATGGCGCTGTGGCCGGGCGTGCATGTGACGCCGACGCATCTGTGGGCGGTGATCTGGTTCGGCCTGATGGGCGCCAGCCTGACCGCGTTCATCGGCGTGATGACGTCGATCTGGGCAGAAAAATTCGATCATGCCGCCGCCATCACCAATTTCGTGATCGGGCCGATGACCCTGTTGTCGGGCACCTTTTATTCGATCGACCGCCTGTCGCCGCTCTTTCGCGCGATCAGCCACGCCAACCCCTTCTTCTACGCCATTTCCGGTTTCCGCTATGGCTTCGTCGCGGCGGCGGACGGCAATGTGCTGGTCGGCAGCGTCGTGCTGCTGGCGCTCAATGCCGGGCTGGCGGTGCTCTGCTATGTGCTGCTGCGCAAGGGCTGGAAGCTCAAGGCCTGACGGCGTCAGGTCAGGGCCGCAAAGATCGGCACGGCCAGCATCGCGCCCAGGATCAGCATGGCTGCCAGCAGCCAGTGGCGCAGTCGGGGGAGGGCGCTGACGCCCTCCTCTTCCCATGGCCACATCAGGCGGCGCTGCCCTTTCCACCCACGCGGGTGACGGTGAAGCCCGCGGCTTCCGCTTCCGCGACCGGATAGATGTTGCGCAGGTCGACCAGCACCGGTGCGCTCATCGAGCTGGCCAGGCGCTTGAGATCCAGTGCGCGGAAGGCGTCCCATTCGGTCACCAGCACCAGCGCGTCGGCGCCGGAAGCGGCCTCATAGGCCGAACCGGCCATGGTGACGCCGGGCATCATCGGCGCGGCGACGTCCATGCCCTCGGGATCATAGGCGACGACCTTCGCGCCGGCATCCTCCAGTGCCTGCACGATCGCCAGGCTGGGCGCGTCGCGCATGTCGTCGGTATTGGGCTTGAAGGTGACGCCCAGCAGGGCGACGGTCTTGCCGCGCGCTTCACCGCCCAGCGCCTTCACGATCTTGCGGCCCATGGCGCGCTTGCGCAGGTCGTTCACCTGCACCACCGTTTCGACGATGCGGATCGGCGCGTCATAATCCTGCCCGGTCTTGATCAGGGCCAGCGTATCCTTGGGGAAGCAGGAGCCGCCATAGCCCGGACCGGCATGCAGGAACTTGCTGCCGATCCGCTTGTCGAGGCCGATGCCGCGCGACACGTCCTGCACTTCGGCGCCGACCGCCTCGCACAGGTCCGCCATCTCGTTGATGAAGGTGATCTTGGTCGCCAGGAAGGCGTTGGCGGCATATTTGATCAGTTCGGCCGTGCGACGGCCGGTGAACATCAGCGGCGCCTGGTTGAGGTTCAGCGGGCGATAGACCTGGCTCATCACCGAAATGGCGCGTTCCGATCCGGTGGTGCCCACGACGACGCGGTCGGGGCGCTTGAAGTCGCCGATCGCGGCGCCTTCGCGCAGGAATTCGGGGTTCGACACGACCTGGATGTCGAGGTCCGGGCGCAGTTCGCGCGCGATCCGCTCGACCTCGTCGCCGGTGCCTACGGGCACGGTCGACTTGGTGACGATGACCGCCGGGCCATCGAGGGATTCGACGATTTCCTTGGCGGCGGCATAGACATAGCTGAGGTCGGCATGGCCATCGCCCCGCCGCGAGGGCGTGCCGACGGCGATGAAGATCGCGTCGGCGCCCTTCACGCCTTCGGGCAGGTCGGTGGTGAAGGTCAGGCGACCGGCGGCGGCGTTGGTGCCGACCAGCTGGTCAAGGCCGGGTTCGTAGATCGGCATGGTGCCGGCCTCGATCGCGGCGATCTTGCCCGCATCCTTGTCGACGCAGACGACATCATGGCCGAAATCCGCAAAGCAGGCCCCGGAGACGAGGCCGACATAGCCGGTGCCGATCATGGTGATTTTCATGAGTTGGTGGAACTCCAAACGGGAAGTGATTGGTTTGAGGCTCTAGCATAGTCATAACGCAATACAATTCGCGCCTTTGCGTAATTACCATGCTACCGTTTAGCGGCTGGTTACCCTTTTTTGCCAGGGAAGGCGCATCCGAACGAAAGGGCACAGAGTGAAAGTAGCGCTGGTATTTGGGACACGGCCGGAAGCGATCAAGCTGTTTCCGGTGATCCACGCGCTCAAGGCGCGTGCCGATATCGACACCCGCGTGATCGTGACGGCGCAGCATCGCGGCCTGCTGGACCAGGTGCTGGAGATTGCCGGTATCGTGCCCGACATCGATCTGGACGTCATGACGCCCAACCAGACGCTGGACGGGCTGACCGCCAAGTTGATCGTCGCGCTGGGCGAGGCGTTCGACGCGGAGAAGCCCGACCGGGTGGTGGTGCATGGCGACACGCTGACGACGATGGTGGCGAGCCTGGCGGCCTATTATCGCAAGATCCCGGTCGCCCATGTCGAGGCCGGCCTGCGCAGCGGCGACATCCATCATCCCTGGCCCGAGGAGGTCAATCGCCGCGTTGTGGCGTGCATTGCCGACATGAATTTCGCGCCGACCCAGGCGGCGGCCGACGCACTGCTGCGGGAAAATCGCGATGCGGCCGGCATTCATGTCACGGGGAATACCGTGATCGACGCGCTGCTGGCGACGGTCGATCGGGTCCATGGCGAACCAGCGCTGGCCAGCGGCCTTGATGATCTGGCGGCGCGTTTCGCGGGCAAGCGGATCGTTGCCGTCACCAGTCACCGGCGCGAAAATTTCGGCGGCGGCATGGAGGCGATCGCCCGTTCCATCGCGGACATTGCCGCGCGGCCCGATGTCGCGGTGATCTTCCCCGTCCATCCCAATCCCAATGTCCGTCCGGTCATGGATGCGGTGTTGGGCGAGCTGCCCAATGTCGCGATGATCGAACCGCTCGACTATCCCCATTTCGTCCGCCTGCTCGACCTGTGTCATCTGGTGCTGACCGACAGCGGCGGCGTGCAGGAAGAGGCGCCTTCGCTCGGCAAGCCGGTGCTGGTGATGCGCGAGACCACCGAACGGCCCGAAGGGGTGCAGGCGGGCACGGCGAAGCTGGTCGGGGCGGACCGGGACCGGATCGTGCGCGAGGTGCTGGCGCTGCTCGACGATGATGCCGCCTATCAGGCGATGGCCCGTGCCCATAACCCGTTCGGCGACGGCAAGGCGGCCGAGCGGATTGCCGATATCATTGCAGGAAAGGCCGGCGCGGCGCATCTTGCCGCCTGACATTACCCAAATCTTCAACATTTCCGGGCAATGTCGCTCCGAATTTTGGTGAATGAAGGATTATCTCCCCCATGCCCGTCGACAGCAAGCAGAAGGTTTCCGTCATTGGCCTGGGCTATATCGGCCTGCCGACTGCGGCGCTGATCGCGCGCGGCGGCGCGCAGGTCGTCGGTGTCGATGTCAGCGCCCATGTGGTCGAGACGGTCAATTCGGGTCGGGTCCATATCGAGGAAGTCGATCTGGACGGCCTGGTGCAGGGCGTGGTGGCACGCGGCAATCTGCGTGCGTCGCTCAGCGTAGAGGCCAGTGACGTCTTCATCATCGCGGTGCCGACCCCGGTGGCCGAGGACCGCGCACCCGACATCTCCTATGTGCTGCAGGCCGCCCGGACCGTCGCCCCGGTGCTGAAAAACGGCGATACGGTGATCCTGGAATCGACCTCGCCGGTCGGCACGACCGAGGCGATGCGCGACCTGATCGCCGAGCTGCGCCCCGACCTCAGGATGCCGGCGCCCGGCGTGGCGGGCGACATCGCCATCGCCTATTGCCCCGAGCGGGTGCTGCCCGGCCGCATCCTGGTCGAGCTGATCGACAATGATCGCTGCATCGGCGGCATCACGCCGCGCTGCGCGCGCAAGGCGCTGGGCTTCTATCGCCAGTTCGTGCGCGGCGCCTGCATCACCACCACGGCGCGCGCGGCCGAGATGGTGAAGCTGGTGGAAAACAGCTTCCGCGATGTCAACATCGCCTTCGCCAATGAATTGTCGGTGATCGCCGACCGCATGGACATCGACGTGTGGGAGGTGATCCGCCTGGCCAACCGCCATCCACGCGTCAACATATTGCAGCCGGGGCCGGGCGTCGGCGGCCATTGCATCGCCGTCGATCCCTGGTTCATCGTCCATGGCGACCCGGAAAATGCCCGCATCATCCGCACCGCGCGCGAAGTGAATGACGGCAAGACCGATTATGTCGTGGCCAAGTCTTCGGACATGATCGACGCCTTTGCCGGCGAGGATGTCGCCTGCCTCGGCCTCGCCTTCAAGCCGAACATCGACGATTTCCGCGAAAGCCCGGCGGTCAAGGTCGCCAGCCGGCTCGCCCGTCGTTACGGCAAGCGGGTCAAGCTGGTCGAACCCTATGCGCAGGATGTGCCGATGGAGTTTGCCGGCACCGGCGCCGAACTGATCGATCTCGATACGGCTCTGGAACAATGCGGCGTGTTCATCATTCTTGTCGATCATGACATGTTCAAATCCGTTCCCGTCGACGAACGTGCCGGCAAGGCCGTCTATGATACGCGCGGCATCTGGCCCGACCAGCCGCGTCGTCAGCCCGAGCCGGCCGCGCAGCGCATCGCGGTCTGATCGTCGGCCGGGCGGTTCGTCCTGCCCCCCGCGCGGTTGCCATGACGGTGCCGCGTCGCTAACCCCCGAGCCGAGCGGCCCTTTTGCGGGCCGCACCCGGTTCGCAATGGGGTGTTGATGCGCATGAAGCGCCAGATTTTGGGGCACTATGGCAAGGGCATGAAGGGCGGCGCCGTCGCGGCAGCGGCGATGCTGCTTGCCGGCTGCTCGACCGTGGAGGATGCCCCGCGCGGCGAGGCCGCCTATGCGCTGATGCCCGCGCCCGCCGCGGTGGGCCGCGACTATGTCATCAGTCCCGACGATGTGCTGCGCATCCAGGTCTATCATGAGCCCGACCTGTCGCTGGAGGATGCGCGGGTCAGCGCGGCTGGCATGGTCCGCATGCCGCTGGTCGGCGATGTGTCGATCGGCGGGCTGACCGCCGGCGAGGCGTCGGACGTGATCGCCGGCCGGCTGGGCGAGCGCTATCTCGTGTCTCCGCAGGTCACGGTGTTCGTGAAGCAGGCAGTCGGCCGCCGCATCACCGTCGATGGCGAGGTGCGTGAGCCCGGCCTGTTCCCGATCGAGGGACGGATCGGCCTCATCCAGGCGGTGGCGCTGGCCCATGGCCCGACCCGGCTGGCTAGCCTGGGGCAGGTGGTGGTGGTCCGCACCGTCGAGGGGCAGCGCCAGGCCGCGACCTTCGACCTGGGCGCCATCCGCAAGGGGGAAGCGCCCGATCCTGAAATATTGCCGGGCGATCTGGTGATCGTCGGCCTGTCCCGCGCCAAGGCTATCCTTGGCGGCGCGCTGATCGCCATTCCTGCTGTCGCGACCGGCTTCATCGCCATAGACGGAGGCAATTGATGGTGTCCCGGATTATCGAACTGGAACAGCGTCAGGCCGGGGAGGAGGATCGCACCACCCGCTTTGTCGAGAGCGCGCGCGGCACATGGACCGTGGTGCGGCGGCACCGCGTCATCCTGTTCGTCACCATGGCGCTCTGCGTGCTGGCGGGCGTCATCTATATCCTGCTGTCGACGCCGGACTATCGCGCGACCGCCTCGGTCGAGGTGGAGGATGTGCCGGCAGGGGCCGCCGGCGCTGGCGCGATGCAGAAGCCGGTCAGCGCCGCCGACACCGAAAGCATGATGCAGACCGAGCTGGAAGTGCTGCGCAGCCGGGCACTGGCCGAGGATGTCGCGCGCGATCTGGCGCTGGTCGGCAGCCCGGTCTTCTTCCAGGGCATGGATGCGCGCCGCCCGGCACAGGGGCAGGGCAGCCTGACCCAGCGCCAGGTCGAGCATGAGCAGGTCATCAAGTTGTTGCGCGACAATCTGCAGGTCGAATTGCCGGGCAAGTCGCGGGTGCTGCGCATCAGCTTCGTCAGTGCCGATCCGGCTTTGTCGGCCAGAGTGGCGAACAGCTATGCCGACAGCCTGATCCGGGCGGACCTGAAGCGCGGCTTTGAGTCCGGCGTGCAGGCGCGTCGTTTCCTGCTGGGTGAGCTGGATGGCGCGCGCAAGGATCTGGAACGGGCCGAGCGGGATCTGGCGGTCTATGCCTCGCGCACCGGCGCAGTGCCGGCCGAGCCGGCCACGGACGAGGACAAGAAGAGCGACGGCAAGGATGCAAAGCCGGACGCCGCACCGGTGCCGGAAGGATCGACCGCGGCGCGTCTGGCGCAGCTCAACGCCTTCCGCGCGCAGGCGGTCGCGGACCGTATTGCCGCGCAGAAGCGCTGGGAAAGCGCGAAGGCGGCGAGCGCCGAGACGCTGCCCGAGGTGCTGGGCAATGGCGCCATGCAGCAGTTGATGGCGGAACGGGCGCAGGCGCGCGCGGCACTGGTCGAGGAACGGCAGTTCCGCAAGGATGCCCACCCAGAAATGCGCGAGGCGCGGGCGCGGCTGGCGGCGCTTGACGACCAGGCCGAGAGCATGGCGAACACCATCCGCGCGTCGCTGCGCCAGGAATATGAGGTGGCGGCGCATGGCGAGAAGCAGATAGCTTCGGAAATCGCCGCGCTGGAAGGCGATGCGCGGGTCGAGCGCGGCCGCGATATGCAGATGAGCATGATGAGCCGGTCGGTCGAAACCTATCGCCTGCTGCATGACAGCCTGTTGCAGCGTTATCGCGACATGGCGTCGCAGGCGGGCTTCCAGGCCGGCCGCATCCAGCCGCTCGACCGGGCGGCGGTGCCGACCACGCCCTTTGCCCCCCATGTCGGCCAGATCATGCTGGTCGCGCTGCTCGGCGGCATGCTGCTGGGCCTGCTGCTGATCGCGGCGCGGCACATGTTCGACGATGCGGTGACGTCGGCCGATACGCTGGCGGAGCGGGTCGACCTGCCGCTGCTGGGCGCAGTACCGACCACCGGCGATCAGCCGAGCGCGCCGGACATCTTCGCGCCGATCGCGGCGTCGCTGCAACTGGCATCGGTTGCCGGCCTGCCGCGCTCCATCCTGGTCACCAGCGCGCAGGAGGAGGAAGGCAAGTCGCTGACCGTCAACGCGCTGGCCCGCGCGCTGGCGCGGCTGGACAAGAAGGTGCTGGTGATCGACGCCGACATGCGCCGGCCGGTGCAGCACAGCCTGTTCCGGGTAACCGCGACGCGCGGCATCAGCGAGGTGCTGACGGGCCAGGGCAAGGTCGAGGATCTGATCCTCGACAGCGGTGTCGCCGGCGTGTCGCTGCTGCCCTGCGGCGCGGTGCCGCCCAATCCGGCGGAATTGCTCTCCACCCCGGCGCTCGATGCGCTGCTGGGCGCGGTGCGCGACCGCTATGACACGGTGCTGATCGATGCGCCGCCGATCCTGGGCATGTCCGACGCGCAACTGCTTGCCGCCAAGGTGCAGGTCACGCTGCTGGTGGTCGAATGGGGGCGCAACCATCATGGCGGCCTGCGGGTTGCCGTGGAACGACTGCGCCGGGCCGGCGGCTCGATCGTCGGCGCCGTGCTGACCAAGGCACATGGCCGGGCCTATGATTATGACTATCACCGGGGCGGCTAGAGCCTGATCGTTTAGCGCGCCTTGGCGCGCGCGCATGCAACCTTGTGGAGGCTGTAGCTGGCGAAGGACTTTTCGACATTTGCCTTGCCCCGCGCGACGATGCTCCATGTCAGTTGCGCGCCTTTGATGCGCCAACGGTTGACGAAGGTCGCGTCGGGATAGGCATAGCCGATGTCGAAGCCATCGGGCTGGCTTTCGCCTTCGCCAAGGGCCGTGAAGGCGCCGCCGAAACTGTCGGCCCAGAAACCGATGATCGGATGGGATTTTTTGGTGCCGCCGAAGATCAGATGCGCGGCGTAGCGATCCTTGGGATCGGCCAGGGCGCTGCTTTCCACATCGAGTGCGAGCATGGCATCGAGCGCTATGGGCTGACTGCGGATGGACACGCTGACCGGCTTGCCCATCACGCTGCCTTCACCTTCCCAGCAGCCATTTAGCGCAAGGACCGCTTCGGGAACGGCGATGGTGCCGGGTTCGGCGGCTTGAGCGGCCGTCGGCAATAGCAGCAAGGCTATCAGCTGCACGCGCGATTTGCTGATCATCGATCCCCCTTGGTCATTGTCCATCTCGTGTAGAACAAAGGGGGAATGATGCAAGTCAGGACCGATGCCGGCATCGCCGCAGCCGGAAGTTAGAAAAAAAGCCCGCCGCGCTGATGCGTGGCGGGCTTTTGCAATTTCGATCCGGTGATCAGGCGCGGGCGAGCAGGCCCTCGACCAGGCCGGCGAACAGGCGCTGGCCGTCGGTGTTGCCATGGGCCGGTTCGATCACGCGCTCGGGGTGGGGCATCATGCCCAGTACATTGCCGGCTTCGTTGAGGACGCCGGCGATGTTGCGGGCCGAACCGTTGATGTTCTGGGCGTAGCGCAGCGCGACGCGGCCTTCACCTTCCAGCCGATCGAGCGTGGCGTCGTCGGCAAAATAATTGCCGTCATGATGGGCGACCGGGAAGCTGATCGCTTCGCCGGCGGCATAGCGGCTGGTGAAGGCGCTCTGGGCGTTCTCGACGGTCAGGGCGACGTCGCGGCAGACGAAATGGCCGCCGGCGTTGCGCAGCAGCGCGCCGGGCAGCAGACCGCTTTCGGTCAGCACCTGGAAGCCGTTGCAGATGCCCAGGACGAAGGCGCCCCGGTCGGCGGCGCGGGCGACAGCCTGCATCACCGGCGAGCGGGCGGCCATCGCGCCGGAGCGCAGATAGTCGCCATAGGAAAAGCCGCCGGGCACGCCGATCAGGTCGATGTCGTCGGGCAGTTCGGTATCGCGATGCCACACCATGGTGGGCTTGGAACCGGTCGCAGCCTCGAACGCCACCGCCAGGTCGCGGTCGCAATTGCTGCCCGGAAAGACGATGACGGCGCTCTTCATGGCTCAGGCCACCTTTTCGATGCGGTAGTTTTCGATGACCGTGTTGGCCAGCAGCTTGCGGCACATGGCGTCGATATCCTCGTCGCTGGTGCCATCGGCCAGGTCCAGCTCGATGAGCTTGCCGGCGCGCACGTCGTTGACGCCGCCAAAGCCCAGGCCTTCGAGCGCGTGATGGATCGCACGGCCCTGCGGATCGAGGACGCCGCCCTTGAGAGTGACGAAGATGCGGGCTTTCATGAGGTGCAAACTCCTTGGCATGCCGCCCGCCGATGCGGGGGGATGAACTTTGCCGCTCCCCCTAGGCGCGGCGCGGCGCGCAGGCAAGAGATTATGACTTTCTTAGGAAGCTGAGAATAATCTGAGGGCGGAGTTTTTACAGGGATATGGGGCATGTCCGGTCTGGCACTGGCAATGTTTGTGGGGCTTTTTGCCTGGGGGCAGCAGATTGTGGGCTATGATGACCCGCATGGGCGGGTTCAGCTCGCTTTGTTTGCAACCTTCTGCTTCGGTCTGCTCGTCGGTTATCGCGCCAAGTCCGCCTGAGGATCAGGGGCGATAGCGGCTGGGCGAGACACCCAGCGCCCGCTTGAACATGGTCGAGAAATTGGCCGGCCCGTCATAGCCCAGGTCCAGCGCGATCGTCGTGATCGCTTCGCCCGCCGCCAGCCGGGGCAGGGCCGCCGACAGGCAGGCCTGTTGCCGCCATTGCGCGAAGCTCATGCCCGTTTCCTGGCGGAACAGCCGGGTGAAGCGACGCCGGTTCATCGCCAGCGCGTCTGCCCATTGGTCGATCGTCACATGGGCCTGCGGCTGTTCGACAAAGGCGTGGCAGCGCGCCGCAAGCGCGGCATGGCGCGGGAAGGGCACAGCAAGCGGGATCAGAGGCGCCCGCTCGATCTCCGCCACCAGCAACCGCATGACCAGGCCATCGCGCGCCGCTTCCGCATATTCGACCGGAACATGGGCGGCCTCCACCAGCAACTGGCGCAGCAGCGGCGACACGCCGAGCACCCGGCAGGACCGGGCCAGGCCGGGATAGACGGCCTGGTCGACCAGCACGCTGCGCGTCTGCACCGCGCCGACCATCCGCACCGCATGGGGCGTGCCGCCCGGAATCCAGACGGCCCGTTCGGGTGGGGCGACCCAGGCGCCCTGCGGCGTGCTGACCGCGACCACGCCGGACGCGGCATAAAGCAATTGCCCGCGGCGATGCTGATGCTCGGCCAGTTCGAAGGAGGGCGGATAATCATTGCCGATGCCGACCACCGGCCGGGGCACATGCTCATGATCGTCCGGGTGCCGCTGGTCCATGATTGTCCTGATCGCAAAAGAGATTGACCCATATGCGGAAGCGGGACGAGAAGGGAAGCGCTAATCGGTCCGGCCTCAGAAAGGAACCGACAATGAAAGAGATAAGGATAGAAAAGGCAGGCGCACAATTGGCAGCGGGCGGCACGGCGTTCGGCGTGATCGTGGCGATCAGCTTCTGCCATCTGCTCAACGACATGATGCAGTCGCTGCTTCCCGCCATCTATCCGGGTCTCAAGAGCGAGCTACATCTGAGCTTCGGCCAGATCGGCATGGTGACCCTGGTCTATCAGATTACCGCATCGATCCTGCAGCCGATGATCGGCCTTTATGCCGACAAGCGACCGACGCCGATGGCACTGCCGGGTGGCACGCTCTTCTCGCTGGCGGGCCTGACCGTGCTGTCGATCGCGCACAGCTACGGCCTCGTGCTGGTCGGCGCGGCGCTGCTGGGCGTCGGTTCATCGGTCTTCCACCCCGAATCCTCGCGGGTGGCGCGGATGGCAGCCGGCGGTCGCCATGGTTTGGCCCAGTCGTTGTTCCAGGTCGGTGGCAATGCGGGGCAGGCGCTGGGGCCGCTGGCCGCGGCGCTGGTCGTGGTGCGCTGGGGCCAGTCGAGCCTGGCCTTCTTTGCGCTGCTGGCGCTGCTGTCGGGCGCGGTGCTGTGGAACGTCGCCAACTGGTATCGCCATCATGGCCTCAGCCGGTTGCAGGTCGGCTGCGCCGGCGCGCTGCATATCGAACTGCCGCGCGGGCAGGCGGCGCGGGGCATCGCCATCCTGCTGGCGCTGATCTTCTCCAAATATGTCTATCTCGCCAGCCTGACGAGCTATTACACCTTCTACCTGATCCAGCGGTTCGACCTGTCGGTGCAGAATGCGCAGCTCCATCTGTTCGCCTTCCTGGCGGCGGTGGCGGTCGGCACGGTCGCGGGCGGGCCGCTGGGCGACCGGTTCGGGCGCAAATATGTGATCTGGTTCTCGATCCTGGGGGCGCTGCCCTTCTCCCTGGCGCTGCCCTATGCCGGGCTGTTCTGGAGCGGGCCGCTGACCGTCATCATCGGCCTGATCCTTGCCTCCGCCTTCCCCGCGATCGTCGTGTTTGCGCAGGAACTGGTGCCGGGCAAGGTCGGCATGATCTCGGGCCTGTTCTTCGGCTTCTCCTTCGGCATGGGCGGGCTGGGCGCGGCCGGACTGGGCTGGCTGGCGGACCATAGCAGCATCGAGATGGTGTTCCGGGTCTGTGCCTTCCTGCCGGCGATCGGCCTGCTCACCGCCTTCCTGCCCAATCTGGGACGCGAGCGGAACTGAATGTCACGGGCGGGGTGGCCCAGGTCGCCCCGCTTATTCTCTTTGCCGGCAACTGCTTATAAGGCTGGGGCATGAGTCCCGACCTTCTCTATCTCGCCTGTGCCATCATCGCCGTCATCATATCGGGGCTTGCCAAGGGCGGCTTTGCCGGTGTCGGGGCGCTGGCCATGCCGATCATGGCGCTGGGCGTCGATCCGGTGCGCGGCGCGGCGATCCTGCTGCCGATCCTGATCCTGCAGGATGCCGTCAGCGTCTGGGCCTTCCGCCGCAGCTGGGATGGCCGCATTCTGGCGGTGATGCTGCCCGGCATGGCGATCGGTGTCGGGTTGGGCTACTGGTTCGCGGCGCAAGTCTCCGAAACGGCGGTGCTGGGCGCGCTCGGCGCCATTTCCACCTTGTTCGGGTTACAGCGGCTCTGGGTCGAGCGGGGCGGGGCGATCGTCCTGCCCTCGACCTCGCCAGGCTGGGTCGGCACTTTGTTCGGCGTCGCGAGCGGCTTCACCAGCCAGATCGCCCATGCCGGATCGCCGCCCTTCCAGATGTGGGTGCTGCCCAAGAAGCTGCCGCGCGACATGCTGGTCGGCACCACGGCTGTCGCCTTCGCTGTCATGAACTGGATGAAGGTGCCGGCCTATGCCGCGCTGGGCCAATTCACGCACGCCAATCTGATGGCGACGGCGCTGCTGGTGCCGGTGGCGGTGGGGTCGACCTTCGCCGGCGTCTGGCTGGTGCGGCGGGTGGACGCTGCGCGCTTCTACACGCTCATCTATGTGCTGATGGTGCTGCTGGGGCTCAAGCTGATGGCGGATGCCATCCTCGCCTGAGACCTAAAAGAAAAAGGCCGGCGTTGCGGCCGGCCTTTTCGTAGATCAGTCCTTCTCGCGCTTCTTGCGATGCGTGTCGAGGTCGAGGACGGTGGTGTCCAGCCCTTCGGGCAGCAGGCCCAGGCGGCGCGCCACTTCCTGATAGGCTTCGACTTCGCCGCCGAGGTCGCGACGGAAGCGATCCTTGTCCAGCTTCTCGTTGGTTGCCATGTCCCACAGGCGGCAGCCATCGGGGCTGATTTCATCGGCCAGGATGATGCGGCTGTAATCGCCGTCATAGAGGCGGCCGAATTCCAGCTTGAAGTCGATCAGGCGAATGCCGATGCCGGCGAACAGGCCGCACATGAAGTCGTTGATGCGGATCGCCATGTCGGCGATGTCGTGCATCTCTTCCTGCGTGGCCCAGCCGAAGCAGGCGATATGCTCTTCGGAGATCAGCGGGTCGCCCAGCGCATCATCCTTGTAGCAATATTCGATCAGCGTGCGGGGCAGCTGGGTGCCTTCCTCGATGCCAAGCTTCTTCGACAGCGAACCGGCGGCGACGTTGCGCACCACGACCTCGATCGGCACGATCTCGACCTGGCGGACGAGCTGTTCGCGCATGTTGAGGCGGCGGATGAAGTGGGTCGGCACGCCGATCTGGCCGAGCAGGGTGAAGATATGCTCGGAAATCCGGTTGTTGAGCACGCCCTTGCCCGAAATCGTGCCCTTCTTCTGGGCATTGAAGGCGGTCGCATCATCCTTGAAATATTGGATGATCGTGCCGGGCTCGGGGCCTTCGTAAAGGATCTTTGCCTTGCCTTCGTAGATCTGGCGGCGACGGGCCATGCGCGTTCCTGTCTTTTTCTTACAAAAGATTTTGCCCCGGCAAACGCGAATCGGAAAGGATCAGCGGGTGCCGGGGCTGCTTGGGGTGGCCCATAGAGCAATATAGGCGGGGGTGCAATTGTGGCGGCTATGCCCCCTTCATCTTCCGGAATTCGTCGAACAGGCCAAGGAAGCGGTCGATGTCCGCCCTGCTCAGGAAATAGGGGGTGGCGAGGCGCAGCTTGCTGGGGTTGCCGCCGCGAATGCGCACCTTGTGATTTTTCCAGAGCCAGTCCTGCAATTCCATCCGCTGCACCGGCGGCACGTTGACGGTCGCGATCGCGCAGCGCAGCGCCGGATCGGGCGAGGTCCAGTCCTCCGCGCCGCGCTTCACCATCTCGGCATGGATATAGTCGGCGAGCATGCGGTTGCGCGCCTCGATCCGCTCCATGCCGATGCTGTCGGCGAAGCTGATCGCGGCATTGAGGCCCATCAAGGTCGGGATGCAGGAGGAGCCGATCTGCATATAGCGGTCCGCCATGCGGGTCGGGTCGTCATAACCGCCGGTCGCGATCGTGTTCCAGACCCGGTCCATCACGCTCCTGTCGCGCAGATAGAGGAAGCCGGTGCCCTTGGTCGCGAACAGCCATTTGTGCATCGACCCGGTATAGAGGTCGCAGCCGATATCGTTGAGGTCGACCTTCATCATGCCCGGCGCATGGGCGCCGTCGAAGGCGGAGATGATCCCCTTCGACCGGGCGAGCGCGGCGATCTCCTTGGCCGGCAGCACCACGCCGGTCGAGGTGCTGATATGGCTGACGAAGATGATCCGCGTCTTCGGCGTGATTGCGTCACTGATGCGGTTGAGGATTTCGGCTGCGTTCTTCGCCGGCTTTGGCATGGCGAATTTCTTGACCACCACGCCATAGCGGCGCGACCGCAGCATCCAGGGCATTTCGCCCGATCCATGTTCCTCGTCGGATATCAGCACTTCGTCGCCCGGCTTCATGTCGAAGCCATTGGCGATGTAGCTGTTCGCCTCGGTACAGTTGCGCAGGATCGCCATCTGCTCGACCTTGGCGCCCATGAAGTCGGCAAAGGGCTTGCGATACTGGTCCCAGGCGCCATAGCCCCAGATCGGATAATCCTCCGACCCTTCCTGGGTCATCTGCTCGGTCGTCTCGAACCCGTCAAAGATCGCCTTCAATACCGGGCGCGGCGAGGAGCCGACGGTGCCGACATTGAGGTTCACGACATCGGCCGGGATCAGGAACTGTTTGCGCAGCGCCGCCCAATAGGCATCTTCATTCTTCGCATGGAGATCGGCGGCCGGCAGCGGCACGCTGGTCAGCGCTTCCGCCCCGATCGGCGCGGCGAGCGAGGCGGCAGCGGCGCTGCCGAGGAAGGAACGGCGATCGAGCATGGACATCCCCCATTTGGCGCTCCCGAAGCCGGAGCGGCATCATGTCTGCCGCTGGTTTAACGAGGCGCAAGGGGAAATCCGCAGGGGACGCGCTACAGCACGTCGCCGAACATGAACCAGATCAGCGCCAGCCAGGCGATCAGGCCGACGCTACCAATGATCACGCCGGATTTGGCGCTGATGGCGGCCCACAGGCCGCGCGGTTCGTCATCATCTTCGCTATGCATGGCACCGGCCTAGCGGGACCGGTGCCTGATCTCAATCATTCGGTCGCCGGTTCCGGTTCGGCCTCCGGCTCTTCCTGGCGAGTGGCCGCCAGCCGATCGGTGAAGGCGCTGCGCCACCAACTGATATCCTGCTGCTCGACGCTGTCCATCATCGCCCGCCAGCGCCGCTTGCGCTCGTCGAGCGGCATGGCCAGCGCCCGGTCGATCGCGTCGGACATCTCTTCGGGGCTATAGGGGTTGATGAGCAGCGCGTCCTTGAGCTGCATCGCCGCGCCGGCGAAGCGGGACAGGATCAGGACGCCGGGATCGTCCGGGTTCTGGGCCGCGACATATTCCTTGGCGACCAGGTTCATGCCGTCGCGCAGCGGCGTCACCAGCCCGATCCGGGCGGAGCGATAGATGCCGGCCAGCTTGTCGCGCGGATAGCCCTGGTTGACGTATCGGATCGGGGTCCAGTCGACATCGCTATATTCGCCGTTGATGCGGCCGGCGAGCGAGTCCAGCGTGGCGCGGATCTGCTGATAGCTTTCCACCTCGCCGCGCGAGGGCGGTGCGATTTGCGCCAGCACGACCCGGCGATGATGTTCGGCATGATCCTTCAGGAAGCGGGCATAGCCGTTGAACCGTTCTTCCAGGCCCTTGCTATAGTCGAGCCGGTCGACGCCGACGATCAGTGAGCGATCCTGCAGCGAGGCGCGGACCTGGCGGTGCATCTCCACCGCCGCGTCGCTGGCGGCGGCCTGCTTGAACTCTTCGGCATTGATGCCGATCGGGCAGGCGACGGCCTGGATGGTGCGACCGCCGACGGTGACGAAATCGCCATCCACGGTGCCGCCCATCTCGCGCTCGACATAATGGCGGAAGGATTCCAGCCATTCCTCGGTATGGAAGCCGATCACGTCATAGGCGAAGAGGGTGCTGACCAGCTTGGTATGGTGGGGCAGGGATACCAGCAGGCGGGTCGGCGGCCAGGGGATGTGCAGGAAGAAGCCCATCCGGTTCTGATGCCCCCGGTCGCGCAGCATCTGGCCCAGCGGGATCATGTGATAATCCTGCACCCAGATAATGTCTTCCGGTTCGATCAGCGGGCTGGCGGTGTCGGCGAAGCGCTGGTTGACGCGGTTGTATCCGCCCTCGAAATCGCGGGCATATTCGGCCAAGTCGATGCGATAATGGAACAGCGGCCACAGCGTCTTGTTGGCATAGCCATTATAATATTCGTCGACATCCTGCTCTTCCAGGTCGATCGTCGCGGTCTTCACCCCGTCATCATCGGCAAAGCCGATATGGCCGGTGAAATTGTCCGTCGTGCCGCCCGACCAGCCAACCCAGATGCCCCGGCTTTCACGCAGCGCCTGCGCCAGTGCGACGGCCAGCCCGCCCTGATTGGCGGCGCCATTGGGGCGACTGACCCGGTTGGAAATGACTATCAGACGGCTCATCGCATCACGCTCCACGGTTTGCTCAGCAAGACGGCGCAGTTGATGATGCCGACCAACGAATAGGTTTGCGGGTAATTTCCCCAGAGTTCCCCATTATGGGGATCGATATCTTCGGACAGCAGGCCGGCGGCGGTGCGGCGGGACAGCATCTCCTCGAACAGTTCGCGCGCCTCCTCGGTCCGGCCGGTGCGATGCAGCGCTTCGATCAGCCAGAAGGTGCAGACATTGAAGGCGGTGACCGGCTCGCCGAAATCGTCCGGCGCGCTGTAGCGCAGCATGTCGTTGCCGCGGCGCAGATCCTTTTCCAGCGCTTCGAGCGTGCCGGTGAACATCGGATCGTCGGCGGTCAGGAAGCGCAGGTCGAGCAGTTGCAGCAGCGATGCGTCGCGCGCGTCATCCTCGAAATTGGCGGAGATCGCCTTGCTGTCGGCGCGCCAGGCGGATTCGATGATGCGGGCGCGCATGGTTTCGGCGCGGTTTTCCCAATGGGCGGCGCGCAGCGGCAGGTCGAGCGCGGTGGCGGCATGGGCCAGACGATCGCAGGCGGCCCAACACATTACCGCGCTGTAGCTGTGGACATGGGCGCGGGTGCGCAATTCCCACAGGCCTGCGTCCGGCTGGTCATAAACCTGCCAGGCGCGTTCGCCCACCGCCTCCAGCGCCTCGAAATCGGCATGGCCGGCCATGCGCAACAAGCGCCGGTCGATGAAGCCCTGGACCGAGGACAGGACGATCTGGCCATAGGCGTCATGCTGGATCTGTTCATAAGCGGCATTGCCGACCCGCACTGGCCCCATGCCGCGATAGCCGGGCAGGTACGCGGCCTCCCATTCATGCAGCGTCGCATTGCCGCGCACATCGTAGAGCGGCTGGATATGGCCGCCCTTGGCACCGTCGACGATGTTGCGCAGGTAGACGAGATAGGTTTCCAGCACGTCCAGCGCGCCGAGCCGGTTCAGCGCCTCGACCGTATAATAGGCGTCGCGCACCCAGCAGTAGCGATAGTCCCAGTTGCGGCCACTGTCGGCATGTTCGGGGATGGAGGTGGTGAGCGCGGCGACGATCGCGCCGGTTTCCTCATGCTGGCAGAGCTTGAGGGTGATGGCGGAACGGATCACCGCCTCCTGCCATTCGGGCGGGATGGCGAGGCCGCGCACCCAGAGCTGCCATTCCAGGATGGTGTCGTCCAGCATCCGCTCGATCGCCGGGCGCAGCGCGTCGGAAAACCCCTCGTCCGGCCCCATGAAGAAATGCATGTCCGATTCCAGCCGGAACCAGCTTTCCTGGGAAATGAGGCCGATCGGCGCGTTGGTCGATATCCGCATCGCCATGTAGGACAGGACCATGCGGATATGGTTGGAGCCGTAGGTGACCGGGACATTTTCCTTGCCCCAGCTGGTCGTGGGGCGCAGGCGGACGCGGATGCGCGGGCTGCCGGCGGCGGGGCGCACGATGCGCGCGAAGGCGACCGGGCGATACATGCGGCCCTTATGCTTGTGGCGCGGGCAGAAATCGAAAATCTCGATCGCATTGCCCTGGCCGTCGCTCTGGCGGGTGACCAGGATCGGCGTGTTGCGGATATAATGCTGCTCGACCGCGACGCAATTTTCCAGCTCGATTGCCCAGAAGCCACGCGCTTCCTTGCTGTCCCAATGCTTGTTGTCGAGCAGGGCTGAGAAGACGGGGTCGCCGTCGACCCGCGGCACGCAGGCCCAGACCATGCGCCCGGCGCGGTCGATCAGGGCGGATGCCTGGCAGTTTCCGATCGGCCAGAGGTCGAGATCGCGCTCGTTTCCGGCCAGGATATGGTCGCTGGTATCGATGATGTTCGGCCCCCTTCGTTCATGCGAATGGTGGCCGCCGGTCAGATGATCGCGGCGACCCCCTGCGCCAGATAATGCCTGACGGCGGCAACCTGTTCCAAGCCGAAGGCCGCGTGCGTGTGCCGCGCGGGCCCGACCAATATGCCATGGCCGCCCAATTGCGCGGCGGCGGCGAAACCTTCCTCGTCCGTGACATCGTCGCCGATGAAGATCGGCGTGCCGCCAGCCATCGGCGCCTGCTGCATCAGGCGGGTGAGCGCGCTGCCCTTGTCGGCGCCGCCGGGGCGCAGTTCGAACAGCATCTTGCCGGCCTGCACGGCCAGGCTATGTTCCTCTGCAAGCTGATGGGCAAGCAGGCCGGCGGCCTCGCCACAATCGGGCGCGCCGCGGAAATGGAGGCCGACGCTGATCGACTTGCGTTCGACCAGCACGCCGGGACGGGTGTCGGCAAAGATATGGAAGGCCCGTTCGACCGCGTCTATGGCGGGCAGGCGGGGCGGCGCATCCGGCGCTGCGCCGGGCGCGGCAAATTCAAGGCCGTGGGTGCCGGCGAGCAGGAAATCCTGAAAGCCGAAATCGCGCAGCGTGGCGATCGACCGGCCGCTGACGATGGCGAGGCGCCCGTCCAGCTTGCGTCGTAGCGCCGCCAGCAGGGCGAGCAGATCGTCATCGACATGCACCCCGTCGGGCGTGTCCGCAATCGGCGCCAATGTCCCGTCGAAATCGAGGAACAGGGCGGCGCCGGTCAGCAGCGCGGGCGGGGGAGCGGGAAGATCGGGCAGAGGGGGAAGAGCGGTTTCGGGCACGGCCTAAAGGTGGCGCCTGTACCGGAAACCGCAACCCCTGTTTTGCCCCTTGCCGGGATTTTCACGATTGGCAGGGACGCTTGCATTGGCGTTCATCGGCCCAGGGCGCGCTCCATTCGATGCGGTGAAGCACCCGAAATGCCTGCATCACGCGATGCAGGAAATGGTCGGCACTTTTGCTGATTTCTTCATGGCTGTCGTTCCACAGCCGGGCGTCATATTGATCGCGCATCACTGTTCCTTCCGTCCATGATCATCGCCGGGCGCGGAGGGCCGCCGGCACCGCTGTCTCTGCCCGAACGGCACCCTTGGCGCCAACAAAAGCATGGACAGTATAGATAAGCCTGGCTTATCGAATGGCGCATGCCTCCGCTGCCGCCCCTGTCCGCCATTCGTGTGTTCGAGGCCGCCGCGCGGCTGGAGAATTTCACGGCCGCCGCGCAGGAACTGGGGATGACCCAGGCGGCGGTCAGCTATCAGGTGAAATTGTTGGAGGAGCGGCTGGGCATCAGCCTGTTTCAACGGACCGGGCGCAAGGTGGCGCTGACCGAGAAGGGCCGCGAGATCGCGCCGATCCTGACCCGCGCCTTCGACCAGATGCGGCAGGGCTTTGCCGCACTGACCCAGGATCATTCGGCGGTGCTGAGCATAAGCTGCACCAACAGTTTCGCGCATCTCTGGCTGGCGCCGCGCATCGGCGCCTTCCAGATGCGCCATCCGAACCTCGCCGTGCGGATCATGGCCGATGACGCGGTGGTCGACCTGGCGCGCGACGGCATCGATCTGGCGGTGCGCGGCGGCAAGGGAGAATGGCCGGGGCTGGAGGCGAAGCTGCTGACCCATAACCGGCTGGTGCCGATGTGCAGCCCGGCCTGGCGCGACCGGCACGGGCCGATCGCCGATGCGCAGGCGCTCCATGCCCTGCCGCGCCTGTCGCCCGACGACATGTGGTGGCATGAATGGTTCGCGGCGATGGGCGTGGAGGCCGACCCGGCCGATGGCCCGCCCGGCATCGCGCTCGACAGCCAGGTGATGGAGGGGCGCGCCGCGATCGCCGGGCAGGGGATCGCCATCCTCAACCATTTCCTCTGGAAGGCGGAGGTGGAAGCGGGGCAACTGGTGGAGGCGGTGCCCTCCTATGTCCGCGAAATCGCCAGCTACTGGCTGGTCTATCCGCCCCACGCCCGCAACACGCCCAAGATCAAGGCTTTCCGCGACTGGATCAGCGCGGAGTTTGCAAGCGCCATCGCCGCCGATCCGGACGCGCGTTTCTTGCCGCGTTGAGCGTTCATGCGTATATCTATGCGCATGCTATGTACAGGAGTGCCGGTATGACCAAGCAGGAGCGGATCGGAGCGCGCAAGGCGACCAACCTGTCGCTCGACAGTGCCTTGGTGGAGGAAGCCAAGGCTCTTGGCATCAACCTGTCGCGTGCTTGCGAAGATGCCTTGCGCCAGGAGATCGCGGCAGAACGTGGTCGGCTATGGCAGGCGGAGAATGCCGAGGGGATCGCGGCGTCGAACGCCTATGTCGAGAAATACGGACTGCCGCTCGAAAAATATCGGTTGTTCTGATGGCGCGCTTTCACGCGCACCGATTGCCCGACGGCGCCTATGTGCTGGACTGTCAGGCAGAATTATTATCGCATCTTACCACCCGTTTCGTCGTGCCGCTGGTGCCGATCGCGCAGGTCGGGACGCCGATGGCGCGGCTCAATCCGCGCTTCGATGTCGAGGGGCAGGAATTGGTGATGATGACGCAATTTTCCGCAGCGGTGTCGGCGCGTTTCATCGGCAAGCCGCTATTGTCGCTGGAGCAGCATCATTATGTCATCACCACCGCGCTGGACATGCTCGTAAGCGGCTATTGAGCAAATCCGTTTCCGTTTTGCCCCCATCCTGCTAAGCCACTCCCGATGACCGATTTTCGCGACCCGTTCGACGCTATCAAGGACCATCCTTTCGACGCGGCGCTCTCGCAGCGCTATCTGGTCTATGCGCTCTCCACCATCACCGCGCGTTCGCTGCCGGACCTGCGCGACGGGCTGAAGCCGGTGCATCGGCGCCTTCTCTGGGCGATGCGGCTGCTGCGGATGGAGCCGGGTGGCGCGAACCCGGACGTGCTGGTCGCCAATCCGGCGCGCAACACCACCAGCTACAAGAAATGCGCCCGCGTCGTCGGCGACGTGATCGGTAAATATCACCCGCATGGCGACGCCTCGGTCTATGACGCGATGGTCCGCCTGGCGCAGGATTTCTCGCTGCGCACGCCGCTGGTCGATGGCCAGGGCAATTTCGGCAATATCGACGGCGATAATGCCGCGGCCATGCGCTATACCGAGGCGCGACTGACCCAGGCGGCTGCCGACCTGATGGCGGGCCTTGACGAAGGCACGGTCGATTTTCGTCCGACCTATAATGGCGAGGATGAGGAGCCGGAGGTATTCCCCGGCCTCTTCCCCAATCTGCTGGCCAATGGCGCCAGCGGCATCGCGGTCGGCATGGCGACCAGCATCCCGCCGCACAATGTCGGCGAACTGCTGGATGCCGCCACCCTGCTGATCGACAGCCCGGAGGCGGACGACGCCGCGCTGATGGAGATCGTCAAGGGGCCGGACTTCCCGACCGGCGGCGTGCTGGTCGATAATCGGGCGATCATTTCCGAAGCCTATCGCACCGGGCGCGGCTCCTTCCGCACCCGTGCCCGCTTCTCCACCGGCCGCAACGAGGATGGCAGCTGGGAAGCGGAGGGGATCGAGAAGCTGGCCGGCGGCACCTGGCAGCTGGTGATTTCCGAAATCCCCTATCAGGTGCAGAAGTCGAAGCTGATCGAGCAGATTGCGGCGCTGATCAACGACAAGAAGCTGCCGATCCTGGAGGATGTGCGCGACGAGAGCGACGAGGCGATCCGCATCGTCATCGTCCCCAAGAGCCGCAACGTCCCGGTCGATATACTCAAGGACAGCCTGTTCCGGCTGACCGACCTGGAAAATCGTTTTCCGCTCAACCTCAACGTGCTCGACGCCAGCCATACGCCGCGCGTGCTGGGGCTGCGCGCGGTGCTGGTCGAATGGCTCAAGCACCAGATCGAGGTGCTGGTCCGCCGGGCGCAACACCGGCTGGAGAAGATCGCCGCGCGGCTGGAACTGCTCGACGGCTATATCATCGCCTATCTCAACCTCGACCGGGTGATCGAGATCATCCGCACCGAAGATGAGCCCAAGCAGGTGATGATGGACGAATTCAGCCTGACCGACCGTCAGGCCGAGGCGATCCTCAACATGCGGCTGCGCAGCTTGCGCAAGCTGGAGGAAATGGAGCTGCGCCGCGAACATGCCGAGCTGGTCAAGGAACAGGCGGAGCTGGAAAAGCTAATCGAAAGCCCGGCCAAGCAGCGTACCCGCCTGAAGCGCGACATTGCCGACCTGCGCAAGCGCTATGGCCCCGATACGGTGATCGGCCGGCGCCGCACGCTGGTCGAGGAAGCCGGGCCGGCGCGCGAGATCCCGCTGGAGGCGATGATCGAGCGCGAGCCGGTGACGGTGATCCTGTCCGAACGCGGCTGGATTCGCGCGATGAGCGGGCATCGCGACCTGGCCGCGGCCGATACGCTGAAGTTCAAGGAAGGCGACGGGCCGCAATTCGCCTTCCACGCCTATACCACCGACAAGCTGCTGATGGCGACGTCGAGCGGGCGCATCTATACGCTGGGGGCGGACAAGCTGCCGGGCGGGCGCGGCTTTGGCGATCCGGTGCGGATGATGGTCGACATGGACGATCAGGGCGGCATCGTCGCGCTGATGCCGGCCAGGACGGGTGGGCAGTTGCTGCTGGCCTCCTCCGACGGGCGCGGCTTCCTGGCTGATGTGGCGGATATCCTGGCGGAGACGCGCAAGGGCAAGCAGGTGGTCAATGTCCGCACGGGCGCGAAGCTTGCTGTGGTGCATGCGGTCGATCCGGAGGCGGACAGCATCGCCGTCATCGGCGAGAACCGGAAACTGCTGGTTTATTCCATCATCGAAATGCCCAAGATGGCGCGCGGGCAGGGTGTGCAGATGCAGCGCTATCGCGACGGGGGGCTGTCCGACGCGATCGCCTTCCGCCTGAGCGACGGGATCAGCTGGGCTATGGGCGGCGAGACCGGCCGGACCCGGACCGAGGCCGACATGACGCCATGGCGGGTAGCCCGCGGTGCCGCCGGTCGCATGCCACCGACAGGCTTCCCGCGCGACAACAAGTTCTGACGCAAATTCAGCACCATCGGCAGATGTTCGTTTCCCGAATATTTACCCTTGGCGGATAAGGCAGAGGCATGAAAGCCATGTCGGTGCGTAGCTGGCCCCCTGAACAGACCAGTGGCCTCCCCTTGCCCGGGGATGATGACACGCATCTGCCGCACATGATCGGAGCGAGCGAATGGCTCACCGCCCTGTCGCAGGCTGCGGCAATTTTATCATGTGAAAACAATGCAATAAACATTGTCGAAGCGAATGAGCCGTTCCTCAAGGCGTTCCGGGAACATCGCGAACGGACGGCCGCAACGGCCCAGGCATCGGCCGAATGGCGCGCGCGAGTCACCGGTTTTGCCAAGTCGGATCGCGATTCGGAAAGTTTCGAAATCCGCCGCGACGGCAAGCTTGGCCCTGAATATTTTCTCTGCACGCTCGGACGGCTGCGGGCCACCGGCGCGCGCGCCGAACAATTTCTCTTCATCGCGATCGATCGCACCAGCGAGCGGACGATGGAGAAGAATTTGCGGCGCGAGCTGCTTTCCGACGGCCTGACCGCGCTGCCCAACCGCACCGGCTTTGGTGAGGAAATCGATGATCGGCTGGCCAATGGCAGTTGGCCGGACAATGCCCAGTTCGGCATCATCGCGATCGACCTTAGCCGGTTCAGCCGGGTGAACGAATCGCTTGGCCCGATGGCCGGTGATGAACTGCTGATCACGGTCGCCAAGCGGCTCAAATCCTGTCTGCGTCAGGGCGATGTGCTGGCCCGCATCGGCGGCAATGACTTTGCCATTTTTGCACGCTTGAACAATGGCTTGTCTGACTCTCTTCAGATCGTTCAGAGGATCAGGGAGGCGCTGAGTTCGCCGATCCGCCTGTCTGACCTGCAGATCCGCGTCGATTGCGCGATCGGCTGCGCCCTGTCGACGCATCTGGAGGATGATCCGGACGATGTCGTCCGCAAGGCGCAGGCGGCGGTCAAGATCGCCAAGCGCACCGGCAAGGTCGAGATTTACCGCAATGGCGTACTCAAGGAAGCGCAGCGCCGCTTCTCGATCGAGAGCCGGCTGCGCGATGCGCTCGCCCATGGCGGGTTGACCCTGGCCTATCAGCCGCTGATCCATCTCCAGACCGGCGAAATTACCGGTTTCGAGGCGCTGGCGCGTTGGGATGACCCGGAACTGGGCCATGTCTCGCCGGTGGAGTTCGTGCCGGTCGCGGAAGAGAGCGGTCTCATCACCCCGCTCGGTCGCTGGGCCGCCTATGAAGCCGCGCAGGCGCTGAGCCGCTGGGACGCGAAATTCGGCCAGGCCCTGCCGGTCGGCGTCAACGTCAACCTGTCGCCGATCCAGATGGCGCGCGACGATGTCGCATCGATGTTCGAGGAAGCGCTGCGCTATTCGGGCATTGGCGGCCATCGCCTGACCGCCGAACTGACCGAAAGCGCGATCATCGCCGATCCGGACAAGGCGCGCAAATTGCTGTTCGCGCTCAAGGATTTGCAGATGCCGATCGCGATGGACGATTTCGGCACCGGCTTCTCTAACCTGGCGAGCCTGCACAGCCTGCCGATCGACATCCTAAAAATCGATCGAAGTTTCGTGTCCAACATGCTGGAAGATCACGATAAAGCCGTGATCGTCCGTACCATATTGTCACTGGCGGAATCGCTCAACCTGCGGGTTACGGCCGAGGGTATCGAAACCCAGGAACTGGCCGACATGCTGCAGAAGATGGGCTGCTGGCAGGGGCAGGGCTATTATTTTGCCCGCCCGATGAGCGAAGCCGATGCCTTCGACTATTGGCGCGTGCGCTGGAATTTCGAAACGATCTGATCGGCGATTTCGCCGACCCGGTCGGCGTCGGGGAAATCCTCCGCCACCCATGATTTCTGCACTTCCTGCAAGGCACGGGCGACGTCCGGGCCGGGCTGAAGGCCGCGCGCGATCAGCGCGCCGCCGCCGATCGGCAGGCTGGGCGGGGTCCAGCCGTCGAGCGGGGCCAGGGCCGACAAGGGGGCGGCAGGATCGAGCAGGATGCGGTCGATCGCGCCTTCCACGCCGACCCGGTGCGCCAGCGCGCGCGGCCCTTCGGGTGCGGAGGCGGTTTCGAGCGCGGTGATCAGCCGCTTGCGCGCCTTGTTGGAGAGTTTGAGCCGCGCGCCAATCTGGTCCGCCAGCGCCGCGTCGGTCGGCACCAGCGCGGCCAATCGGCGCAGCGCCGATGGTGCCATGCTCGCCTCATTCTCCCGCGCAATCAGCTTAGCCAGCCGGTCGATGCCTTCGTGCGTGATTTCGGGCAGCACCGGCAGCCAGATCCCGCCGTCCACCATCAGGCGCAGCGCCGGCACAGGATCGCGCACCACCAGCAATTTGAGCAGTTCGTCGGCGATCCGCTCGCGTGACAGCGCCATCAGGCTGTTGGCCGCGGCGACGCAGGCATCATAGGCCGACGCGTCAACTTCGTTGTCACCATAGCGGGCCAGGAAACGGAAATAGCGCAGGATGCGCAGATGATCCTCGGCGATCCGCGCGCTGGCATCGCCGATGAAGCGCAGGTGTCGGGCGTCGAGATCGGCCACGCCGCCGAAATAGTCGCTGATCGCGCCGGTCAGGGGATCGGCATAGAGGGCGTTGAAGGTGAAATCGCGCCGGGCGGCATCCTGCTGCCAGTCGTCGGTATAGGCGATGGTGGCGCGGCGGCCATCGGTGCTGACGTCGCGGCGCAGCGTGGTGATCTCGACCGGCCCGTCGGGCAGCACGGCGGTGATCGTGCCATGCTCGATCCCGGTCGGCACCGCCTTGATCCCGGCCGCCTTCAGCCGATCGACCACATCCTGCGGCATCAGGCTGGTGGCGATGTCGAGATCATTGACCGGCAGGCCAAGCAGCCCGTCGCGCACCGCGCCGCCGACATAGCGGGCACGGCCCCGGTTGGCATCGAGTGCGGCGAGAAGGCCGGAAAGGCCGGAGCGGTGGCGCCACGGGGCGTCAGGAAGAATGCGGGTCATGGCCGAGCCTGCGGGAAAGATTGGCGAGGATGGCAGCGGTCACGCCCCAGATGCGGCGGCCCTGCCAGTCGATTTCATAATATTGCCGCTCGATGCCTTCGAACATCAGGCTGCGGCGCACTCGATTGGCCGGATCGAGCGCATAGTCAAGCGGCAGTTCGAACCAGTCGGCCACTTCGCCCGGTTGGGCGCGCAGCGGCAGATCGGGCGGTATGACGCCCAGCACCGGCACGATGTCGAAGCCGGTGAAGGTATGATAGCGGTCCGACGTGCCGATGATGTCGACCCGGTCGGAGGGGAGGGCGATTTCCTCGCGGGCCTCGCGCAGCGCGCCGGCAATCTCGTCGACATCGTCGGGGTCGACCCGGCCGCCGGGAAAGGCGACTTGCCCGGCATGCTTGCGCAGCTTTTCGGAGCGCTGGGTCAGGATCAGGCCGGGATTGGCCCGATCGGTGATCGCGACCAGCACGGCGGCCGGCGCCAGTGCCATGTCGCCGACGATGCGCGGATCGCGGGTTTCGGACGGCAGCAACTGGATGTCGCGGCTATGCCCGTCGATCAGTGCGGCGCGCAGCCGCTGGGCCAGCGTCATGCCGCGCCGTCCAACGGAAAGAAGCGGCCTTCGCTCCACAGGCCGACACGCTCGCCTTCTTCATCCAGGGCCAGGTTCATCAGTTCATAATAGACGCTGCGCACGATCAGCGCGTCGAGCCCGGCACGGACGTGGAGATAGGGATGGGGACCATCATCCTTCTCGCGCAGGGTCAGCGCGTGGTCGGGGCCGACCGGCACCAGTTCGCCGGTGTTGAGCCGGAAGGCGAGCTTGCGGCTGGCGCCTTCGCCCTCGCTCTTGAGTTCGACCGCAACGAAGGGGGCATCCTCGACCGCGATGCTCAGCTTCTCGACCGGGGTGACGAGCACATAGGAGCCGTCGCCCTCACGCCGCAATATGGTGGAAAACAGCCGCACCATCGTTTCGCGCCCGATCGGCGATCCCTGATGGAACCAGGTGCCGTCGCGCGCGATCCGCATCTCGCTGTCGCCGCAATGGTCGGGATTCCATTTCTCGACCGGCGGCAGGCGCTTTTCGGCGGCTAGGCGGGCAATGTCGGCGAGCGACAGGTCGGCGAGGTCGGGCAGGGGCTCCATCGGCATGGAAAGCAGATAGGAGCGGCCGGCTCGCTTGGCAAAGGTCTTTCGGTCGGGTCAGGCGGTAACGGTGATTCGCGGCGACAGCATGCCGGTTCCGCCGACCGGGCGCCCATCGACCGACAAGGCGAGCAGGCGCCGGGGCTCGAACGGGCCGGGGCAATCCCAGCCGGCGGTGCCGTCGGCGGTGAAGCCCCAGAAGCGGCCATAATATTCCGGATCGCCGATCATCATCAGCGGTTCGCAGGCCTGTGCGCGGGCCGCGGCGACCACTGCATCCATCATCGCGCGACCATGGCCGCCCTTCTGATGCGCCGGCGCAACCGCGACCGGGCCGACCATGATCAGTGGCAATTGGCTGCCATCTTCGTGGGTTAGCGCCACCGGCCAGCTTTGCAGCGATCCGATCAACTCGCCCTTTTCGTCCAGCACCGCAAAGGACAGGGCGGGCAGCCAGGGCATGCCATCGCGGATCAGATAGGCGGTGCGGCCGTGCCGGTCAGGGCCGAAGGCGGCGTCCAGCAGGCCCTCGATCGCGTCGGCGGGCTGGCTGTCGAGGGGAAGAATTGCTGACATGTCTTGCCGATCCGCCATCAATGGCGCATGGACCGCGCCGGAAGCGGCGGGCCTATAGCGTCCATGCCGCAAAAGGAAAGATCAAACTGGACCCGCGCCCTTCGCGCGACCGGACATGGCGAGCTATGGACAGCATTTTTGACGATTATCTGACGCTGGAGGTCAACAACCTGCACGTCGACGTATTGACCGGCATCTATTCGGAAGAGACGCATCTGCCCCAGCCGCTGCGCATCTCGATCCGGGCCAAGCTGCGGATTGCGGACCATTATGATCCCGATACGCCGCTCAGCGAGTCGAAAAACTACATGGACCTCAAGCATGCCGCGTCGACCGCGCTGCCCGAGGGGCTGCACTTCACCCTGATCGAGGGCGTGGCCGACCATATCATCGAGACCATCTTCCTGCAGGACGACAAGGTCCGCCATGTCGAGGTGAAGATCGTCAAGCTGGCGCTGAGCGAGCGGGGCGAGGAAATCGGCATCACCCTGGGCCGCGGCCGGAAATAAGCGCTGCTAGCGCTGAGAATGAGAGGCCCGCCGCTGCCGGACGCAGCGGCGGGCCTTTTCTTACGCTTTCTTGATGAGGCCGATCTCGATCAGCCGCTCGGTCAGATAGTCATGCGCACTGATCGGCTCCTCGCGGCGCGGATTGTCCGGCGTCACGCATTGCGGCAGCGCATCGATCATGAAGTCCGGGCGCAGATGCAGGAAGAAGGGCATGGAATAGCGCGAATGGCCGCGGCGTTCGGGCGGCGGATTGACGACGCGGTGGCTGGTCGAGGGTAGCACATGGTTGGTCAGCCGCTGCAGCATGTCGCCGACATTGATGGCGAGCGCGCCCGGCGGCGGCACGACCGGTAGCCAGTTGCCGTCGCGATCCTTCAGTTCCAGCCCGCCTTCCTCGGCGCCCAGCAACAGAGTGATGAGGTTGATATCCTCATGCGCGCCGGCGCGGATGCCCGGTGCCTCGGGCGACACCGGCGGATAATGGAGCAGGCGCAGGATCGAGTTGCCGTCCTTGATCGGGCCGTCGAACCAGCGTTCGGGCAGGCCCAGATAGAGGGCGATCGCCGACAGCAGTTCCGCGCCGACCCGGTCGAACTCGGCATAGAGCGGCGCGAACACGTCGCGGAACGCCGGCATCTCGGTCGGCCAGACATTGGGCGGCATGGTTTCGGCAAGCGGATCGCCGGGCGCCAGGTCGCGGCCGACATGCCAGAATTCCTTGAGGTCATTCTCGCTCGCGCCCTTGGCAATCTCCACGCCGAAAGCGGTGTAGCCACGCTGCCCGCCATTGAACTTGGCATCATAGGCGCGCTTCATTTCGACCGGCTGGGCGAAGAATTCGCGTGCCAGCGCCCATCCCTTGTCGACCAGCGCCTGGTCCATGCCATGGTCCTTGACCATGGCGAAGCCGAAGCGTTGGAAGGAACCACCGAAGGCGGCGGCGAAATCGCCCTTACTCATCTCTGCCATGGACAGGACGGGCACCTGGTCCAGCACGGATTGCGACACGTATATTCTCCAGATCGATTTGGCTTGCGGATGATATAGCGATCAGCCGCGCTGGTTCCCATCCTTGATCGTCCTTGGCGCCTGATGCAAGGATGCGGCATGAACTACTGGCTGATGAAATCGGAACCCGACGTCTTTTCCTATGCCGACCTGGTCAAGAAGGGGAAGGCGGAATGGGACGGGGTGCGCAACCATGCCGCCCAGTTGCACATGAAGGCGATGCGCAAGGGCGACCTGGCCTTCTTCTATCACAGCAATATCGGCGTCGAGGCGGTCGGCATCATGGAGATTGTCGAGGAAGCGGCGCCGGATAGCACCGACGAGACCGGCAAGTGGATCGCGGTACATGTTGCGCCGCACAAGAAACTGGATCGCCCGGTGACACTGAAGACGATGAAGGCGGACCCGGCATTGGCCGACATGGTGATGTTACGGCAATCGCGCCTGTCCGTCGCGCCGCTGACGCCGCAGCAGTTCGAGCATATCGTCGCCTTGTCAAAGGCTTAGAAAAACGAGACTGCCTCGATTGCGTTCCGCGCAACTGGAACGCCGTTTTTTGCGATTGTATGAGTTTTTGCGCTGCAACATATGGGTGGCAACAGAACAGAATGTCCAAGAGGTGTTTGAGGGCATTCACAAGGAGCACACCCATGCGAATGCTGTCCAAGTTTGTTGTCGCCGGCGCCCTGAGCGCTATCGTTGCCGTCGCTGCCCCCGCCAATGCGCAGGACGCCGCCAAGCAGCGCTTCACCCACGAAGGCTACACCTACGTCTATGACGTCAAGGATACCAAGACCGGCAAGGTGATCTCGGGCCGTCGTTACCCCGACGCCGTTGCCTTCAACCTGCAGGTCAAGGGTGACAAGGTTTCGGGCGTCTCGGGCGGTCAGACCGTGTCGTTCAAGGTCGATGACGCGCGCGGCGCGGCTTCGGGCGCGACCAACTAAGCCATTTGGCTTCGGCCATCAAAAAGGGCGGCTTCCCGATGGGAAGCCGCCCTTTTTCGTTGTCCTTGACGACGGGATCAGCGGCAGCGGCGCTTGCTGTCGATTTCCTTGCCGAGCAGCGCGCCGCCGGCGGCGCCCAGGATCGTGCCGGTCGCACGGTCGCCACGGGTATCGATCGCGCGGCCAACCAGGGCGCCGCCGACGCCGCCGACGATCAGGCCGGTCGTGCCATTGGACTTGCGGCAATAGGTGCGGCCATCGCGACCGCGCCATTCCTTGTAGCGATAATGTTTGCGGGCCTGTGCGCCGTCCGTGGGAACGGCCATCGACACGGGAATGGCCAGCGACAGGGCGGCCATGGCCATCAGGGCGTTACGCATAATATCTCCTCCGAATTGCGTTGTCAGCCGATTGAACCCCTGCCTATTGACCTAGGTTGCATGAACCTCTGACAACGGCATAAGTTTTTGTTTCAGTGGAAATTAAATTTGAGGTGAAGCGATGAACGCAGGCGACGGGCAGGATGCTGCCACACTGATCCGGGCGCTCGACCTCGCCCCGCATCCCGAAGGCGGCTGGTATCGCGAAACCTGGCGGGCCCAGGCGGCTGCGGGCCAGAGAGCGGCGGGCACCGCGATCATGTTCCTGCTGGAGGCGCATCAGCGATCGCACTGGCATCGGGTCGATGCCGACGAGATGTGGTTCTGGCATGCGGGGGCACCGATCATCCTGGGCATTGCTCCGCCGCAGGGGCCGGCGGTCGATCATCACCTCGGCCCGGATATCGCCGCGGGACAGATGCCGCAACGCCTGGTCCCGGCGCATCATTGGCAGGCGGCGCGGCCGGTCGGCGGATGGGCGCTCGTCAGTTGCACGGTCACGCCGGGCTTCGACTTTGCGGGCTTCACGCTCGCGCCGCCCAATTGGGCGCCCGCCTGAAGCGCGCGGATTTCCGCCGATTTTCAGACTTATCCAAAGTTATCCACAGATTTGTGGCGCGGCCTGTCTTCAAACTGTCTGAATCCGCTTTGTGCGACTCGCGGATCGTGACAGCATCCTCGTATCGGGACAGTCGGCTAGGAGCGATCCAAAGCCGGAAAATCCAAGAGAAATCAAGGATTTTTTGCCCTGATGGTCCGTTGGAAGCTGCCATGCGCGAGGATGGCAGGGACGATCGGATCCAAGCCTTTCAGGATGATGCCTGGTACGCGCGAAAGTGAACGTCGGGCTTCGGATGAAAGGTCAGCAAGGGTGAACAGACCTTCGGGCTCGTTCTCCCGCGCGAAGATGTGGCAACACATCACATCGCCGGACCGGAAGGCGCAGCCTGCAAGGGCATGTGGCCGAAAGGAATCGACGTTAGTGGGGGCCGGCAGCAATGTCGGCCCCCATTTTGTTTCCGGGATGCCGAGTGCCATCCAGTGCGCATGAACGCACTGTTCAAGAGTCCGTCGGTGCCGGCTGAGGGGATCGAACCCCCGACCTTCGGTTTACAAAACCGCTGCACTACCGCTGTGCTAAGCCGGCGCACCCGACGGGTCGGACGCCCTTACTATCAGACGACGCCGAACGTCCAGCCCTCTGTGCGCGCAATTTCGTCGGTCAGGGGCAAAGGTGTCCAAAGTACTGGATTTTTGGCCCTTTTGCGCATCCAGGCGGCGGTCAGCAAGGCATCGGCCTGATGGTCGGCGGCGATCGGACCGGCGTAAGGGGCGGTTGCAAACATGGTCAGCGCGTTATTGAGGGCGGCGAGATCGCGCATCTTGGTCCGGCCCTTGGGCCGCCCGGCGGCGCGTGCAGCGATGCTGGTATAGATTTCGACGACCAGCGATCCGGTGGCGGGCAGCGGATCGAACGGCCAGACCGGCACATGCGGGCGGATATGGTGGAGCAGGCGCATGCCGGCAAAGCTGGCCTTGGCCACCTGCGCCGCGCCGATCGCGTCATAGATGGTCGAGGGCTTGCCGCCGCCCCCGGCATTATAATGGGCTTCGCAGGCGCGGTTGTGCAAAAAGTCGGCCTTCACGCCATCGGCCTTGCCGAAATAGAAATGGCGGCGATGGGTGGTTTCCAGCAGGCTGGCAGCACCCAGATCGGGATCGTCGCAGACCGCATCGACATAGGCCCAGAAAGCGGGCCCGTTCGTGGGCGTCGGGTCACCGGGCAGATAGGCGCCGCGTGCGACGAAGGGTGGGGCGAAGCTGAAGTCGAAGCCGAACAGGGTCGGTGCCTCGCGCGCTGTTGCGATCAGCCAGTCGGCGACCGCCTGACGCGACCAGATGCCGCCGGGCGCCTCGACCAGCTCCGGCGCATCCTGACCGATGCCGCAGATGGCGACCGCTATCCCCTTGTGCCGCGCGCCCTTGGCGCCCGACCAGTCGATCGCGGCGAAGCGCGCGAACCGGGGCGTCACGCCGCGCCGCGCTCGGCGCGCAGCTTGTTCCAATAGGCAATGCGCTCGGCGATCCGCGCTTCGAATCCTCGCTCCGTCGGCGTGTAGAAGGTCTGCGGACTCATCTCCTCCGGCCAGTAATTGGCGCCGGAAAAACCGCCCTCGGCATCATGGTCATATTGGTAATTCTTGCCATAGCCGACCTGCTTCATCAGCTTGGTCGGGGCATTGACGATGTTCATCGGTGGCATCAGGGACCCGGTTTCGCGCGCGGTGCGGAAGGCCGTCTTCATCGCCATATAGCCGGCGTTCGATTTGGGCGCGGTGGCGCAATAGATGCAGGCCTGAACGATCGCCAGTTCGCCTTCGGGCGAACCGAGAAATTCATAGGCGTCCTTGGCGGCGAGGCACTGCACCACTGCCTGCGGGTCGGCCAGGCCGATATCTTCGGTGGCGAAGCGGACGAGCCGGCGCAGCACATAGAGCGGTTCCTCGCCCGCGGTCAGCATGCGGGCGAGATAATAGAGCGCCGCCTGCGGATCGGAGCCGCGCAGCGATTTGTGAAGCGCGGAGATGAGGTTGTAATGGCCCTCGCGATCCTTGTCATAGACTGCGACGCGGCGGTGGAGCAGGGCGGAGAGGCCGGCCGGGTCGAGCGGCGCGGGAATGTCGATCGAATAGAGCGTTTCGACCTGATTGAGAAGGAAGCGGCCGTCGCCGTCCGCGCTGGCCAGCAGCGCTTCACGCGCGGCCATATCCAACGGCAACGGGCGGTCCATCAGCGCTTCGGCCCGGTCCAGCAATTGTTCGAGCGCCGCGGCGTCGAGCCGGCGCAGGATCAGCACCTGCGCGCGGGACAGGAGCGCGGCGTTCAGTTCGAAGCTGGGATTTTCGGTCGTGGCGCCGACCAGCGTGACCGTGCCATCCTCGACGAAAGGCAGGAAGCTGTCCTGCTGGGCGCGGTTGAAGCGGTGGATCTCGTCCACGAAGAGCAGGGTCTTTTCGCCACGCCGGCCATGGTCCTTTGCGGCGGCAAACACCTTCTTGAGGTCGGCGACACCGGAAAAGACGGCCGAGATAGGCTCGAACCGCATGCCGACGGCGTCGGCGAGCAGCCGCGATATGGTGGTCTTGCCGGTGCCGGGCGGACCCCAGAAGAGGATAGATGACAGGCGGCCGGCCGCCACCATCCGGCCGATCGCGCCGTCGGGGCCGGTCAAATGCTCCTGGCCGACCACATCGGCCAGCACGGCCGGACGCAACCGATCGGCCAGCGGGGCATGGTCGATGCCGGCGGGAAGGACATCGTCGGAAGAGAAAAGATCAGCCATCGTCCCCGATATAGGTCGGCCGGGCCGATCAGGGAACAGGGCTGGAACGGATCTTGGCGCCTTGGGTGCGCTGGCGGATGATCCGCAAATAGGTATCGACCAGCGCCTGGTTCACCTGGTCCCAGCCGAAATGTTCGGCCTGCGCCTCGGCGGCGGCGCCTGCGCTGGCGCGGGCGGCAGCGTCAGTGCAGTAGATTTGCAGCGCATCGGCGAACTTGCCGATGGCGCCGGGGCGGATCAGCCGGCCGGTGACGCCTTCCTGCACCAGGTTTTCGCTGCCGGTGGCGCGGGCCGCGACGGTGGGCAGGCGGCAGGCCATCGCCTCCAGCGTGACATTGCCGAACGTCTCGGTGACCGACGGGTTGAACAGCATGTCCATGCTGGCGACCGCGCGGCCAAGGTCGGCCCCGCCCTGGAAGCCGGTGAAGACGGCATCGGGCAAGCGGTTCTGGAACCATTCGCGGGCCGGCCCTTCGCCGACCACCAGCACCTTGTGCGGCACCTTGCGCGCGGTCAGTTGGTCGATCGTGTCGGAAAAGACGTCCAGCCCCTTCTCCATCACCTGACGGCCGATGAAGCCGATTACCGGCACATCGTCGGCAAAGCCGAGCGACCGGCGCCAGTCGAGATCGCGGCGCTGAGGGGTGAATATCTCGCGATCGATGCCACGGGTCCAGATGCCGACATCATAGCTCATCCGCTGCTCGCGCAGCAACTGGGCCATGGATTCCGACGGGGCGACGATGGCGTCGCAGCGGCGATAGAAGCGGCGCAAAATGCCCTCGATCGCCGGCTCCAGGAAGGCGAGGCCATAATAGCGCGGATAGGTTTCGAACCGGGTGTGGACCGAAGCGACGGCGGGCAGGTCATGATCGCGCGCCCAGGTCAGTGCCCGATGGCCGAGCGGATCGGGGCTCGACAGATGGATCATGTTGGGCGCGAACGCCTTCAGATCCCGGCGCAGCGCGCGCGACAGGCGGGTGGGGATGCGATATTCCGGGCGGCCGGGCACGGGAATGGACGGAGCGCTGACCAGGTCGCCGGTCGGCGGGAAGGCGGGTGTATCGGTGGTCGGGGCATAGACGCGCACCTGTGCACCCTGACGCAGCAGATAGCCGACGAAGCGATTGAGCGCCTGGTTCGCGCCATCGCGCACATAATTATAATTGCCGCTGAACAGCGCGACACGAAGTCCGGTAACATCCATCGCGGCCCCTTAGACCAGACCGGCGAAAAACCCAAGGAACCAGAGCGGGTCTCGGGAATTTTGCTGAGGCTGACCGGGAAAGCCGGCCGGCATGATTGCCCCCGAAGGAGAGGATGTCTGCTGATGGCCGAAAGATTCCGCAAGGGAACACGGGTCAGGTGGAATTGGGGGCAGGGTGTCGGCCGGGGACGGATCGCTGAGCGGTTCGAGCGGCATGTGGAGCGGATGATCGCCGGCTCGCTGATCCGTCGCAACGGGTCGACCCGCGATCCCGCCTATCTGGTCCAGACCGACAAGGGCGACCTGGTGCTCAAGCTGGGATCGGAACTGAGCGTGGCCTGATCTTAGCGGGCCAACGGGGCAAGCTGGCCGCAACTGGCCATCGTCATCGCGCTGCAACCATGGCATGGAGCGGCATGACCCAGCCTTTCATGACCATCGATGCGCTGCTGATCGGCATGCCCCGGCCCTTTCGCGATGACGAGCATAGCGCCATCGCCAAGCAGCCGGTCGCCGGCTCGATCCGCATCCACTGGCTGGGGTTCGCGGGCGACGGGGTGGCCGATACCGTTCATCATGGCGGCTGGGACAAGGCGATCCATCTCTATCCGCAGGACCATTATGGCTGGTGGCGCGATCGCAAGCCTGATCATCCGCTGCTCGATGCGCCGGGTGCCTTTGGCGAGAATATCGCAAGCCGCGGCATGACCGAAAGCGACATCTGCCTGGGTGATCGGTTCAGCTTGGGCAGTGCGGTGGTGGAGGTGAGCCATGGCCGCCAGCCTTGTTGGAAACTCGACCATCGTTTCGGTGCCCGCGACGTGATGGCGACGATCGTCAAGACCGCGCGCTGCGGCATCTATTTCCGAGTGATCCGCGAAGGCGAGGCGGAAGCGGGCACGCGGATGGGGTTGCTGGAGCGGCCCTTGCCCGACTGGAGCATCGAGCGGGTCTTTCGCCTGCTGATCGGCGGCGGGCACAAGGCCGATCCTGATGCGGTGCGCGCGCTGGCCGAGATGCCGCAACTGGCCGAAGCCTGGCGCGAACGGGCGCGCAAGCTGGCGGCGTGACGGCTGAGGCTGACTAGCGCTCCACCGCCATCCGCACGGCGAGGCCGCCCAGCACCGGGCCCATGAACCAGCGCTGGATCGTGAGCCAGCGCGGCCGGGTGCCGAGGAAGCCGGCGATCGATCCGGCGAGGCAGGCGATGATCGCGTTGACCGACAGGCTGATGACGATCTGGGTCGCGCCCAGGATCAGCGACTGGCCAAGCACATGACCGCGCGCCGGATCGACGAACTGGGGCAGCAACGAAAGATAGATCATCGCCACCTTCGGATTGAGCAGGTTGGTGAGCAGACCCATGGCGAACAGCTTGCGTGGGCCGTCGAGGGGCAATTGCTTCAATTGAAAGGGCGAGCGGCCGCCGGGTCGCACCGCATTCCAGGCGAGCCACAGCAGATAGAGCGCGCCGCCCAGTCGCAGCACGTCATAGGCGAAGGGCACCGCCATCAGCAGCGCGGTGATGCCGAAGGCGGCAGCGACCATGTAGAAGAGGAAGCCGCAGGCGACGCCGAGCAGCGAGACCATGCCGGCGGCGCGGCCCTGGCTGATCGAGCGCGAGATCAGATAGATCATGTTCGGACCCGGCGTCAGCACCATGCCGAGCGAGATGAGGGCGAATGCGGCAAGATGCGCGGCGCTGGGCATGGCTGGGTTCCCCGGATGAGCGTTTGGCCTCGCCTAGGGGGGAATGATCCGCGCCGACAGGTCCGGGAGACTGTAATTGGCCACCCCGAATGGGGTGGCCTTATGCCGGGCGGGTGCGCCACATGGCGATCGGGCACATGGTCAGCACGGGTTCGTCTTTCTGATTGTAGAGCGTCACCTTGTTGCGGACGATGCCCATTTCCGGGCGGCTCTGCGAAATTTTCTTGTCGATCACTTCATTGGTGCCGCGCAGTGTGTCGCCGGGGCGGACCGGGCGCAGCCAGCGCAGTTCATCGACGCCCATCGCGCCCAGGCTGGCCGCCTGGCGTCCGGGTTGCTTCTGCATTTCGGCGACGAACATCTTCATGAACAGCGCTGTGGTGTGCCATCCGCTGGCCGAGATGGTGCGAAAATGGGTGGTCGCCGCTGCCTCGTCGGACAGATGGAAGGGCTGGGGATCGAACTCCGCGGCAAAAGCGATCGTTTCCTCGCGCGACAGGGTCAGCGGCCCGAACGCCACGCTGTCGCCCACCACGATATCCTCGAAATAGAGAATGTCGTCCATATCATCCGTCTCCTCGAAGCGATTTCGAGGCAGATGGCACATCTGCCGGCTCGGAAATCGCGCCATCATTCTTCAACGGATAAAAAGGTAGGTGAGCTTTCCGTTTACGTCAACTGTCAGCTAATGGTCAGCCCCGGCGTGCCGCGCGGAACGGTCATGGTCGCGCGGGTGCGGATCTGGCCGCCCGGCGCCGATACCTGATCCATCACCATCGCCCGCGTCGTCCAGGCGTCGGCCGTCACTTCGCAGGTCAGATAGCCGCGCTGGTCGTTGATGAATTTGAGCTGCGGGTTGTTCTTCAGGATGATGTCGCTGCCGGGCCGCAGGTCCGATCCGTCGCCGCCCGAGGAGATGGAGGTCGACACGAACTCGACCGCGACCGGCTTTGTGCCGTCATCCAACAGGCCGGCGAGATTCTGATGCTCGTCGCCGGTTAGAACCACGACATTGTCCAACCCCTTCATCCGGCCGAGCAGCCGCTGGCGCTGCACCTTGTAGCCGGCCCAGGTGTCCATATTGTAGATCGGCTCTGCCGCGTCCGCACTGTTGCGGCGGTCGAGCGCCATCATCATCACCTGCTGCGCCAGGCAGTTCCACTTGGCGTCGCGGCGGGCAAGGTTGCGAGCCAGCCAGCCTTCCTCCTCAGCGGAAATGACCTGTGCCTGGGTGGCGGCCATTTCGGCGCAGGCCGGCTTGAAATTGTCGCCACAGGGCTGATCGGTGCGGAACGTCCGGGTGTCGAGGAAGTCGATCGACAGCAGGTCGCCGAAGCGGGCCTGGCGATACATGGTGCCGATCATCTCGCTGCGGGGCGCCATCGCCGCGCGGACCGGCATATATTCATACCAGGCCTGCATGCCGGCGGCGCGACGCATGCGGAAGGCATCGGCCGGCGCGCCCCTGGCGTCGATGTCGCCGACCCAGTTGTTGGCGACCTCATGGTCGTCGAAGGTCGGGAACCATGTATGACGGCAACGCGCCGCCTGCAGGTCATAATCACTCAGATATTGGGCGTAGCGCAGCCGATAGTCGGCAAGGTCGTAGCAATCCTGGCCGATATGGTCGCGCACCTGCGGTCCGGGCAGGCCGTCCTTGTCATAGTCCGGGCCGCGCTGGCTATATTCATAGATGAAGTCGCCATAATGATAGACGAAGGCGAGATCGTCCTCCCGCGCCAGATGGCGGAAGGCGGTGAACAGGCCGTCCTGATAATTTTGGCAGCCGGCGACGCCGAATTTGAGCAGCTTGGGACTCGCTGATGCCAGCGGCAGGGTGCGGGCGCGGCCACGCGTCGATTGGTCATTGCCGAGCGCAAAGCGATACCAATAGGGCCGGTCGGGCTGAAGGCCGGTCACCTCGACATGGACGCTGTGGCCCAGTTCCGGCCGGGCGATCGCTTCGCCACCGGCCACGATGGTCCTGAAGCGATCATCCGCCGCGACCTCCCATTTCACCGGGATAGGCGTCATCGGCATGCCACCATGCGGCTCGAACGGGCGCGGCGCCAGCTTGGTCCAGATGACGAAGCCGTCGGGCGCCGGATCGCCCGATGTCACGCCCAGCGCGAAGGGGTAGCCGGCGAACCAGCTCTGGGCGTGGAGAATGGCGGGCGCGCCGGCGATCGGGGCGATGGCGGCGGCGGAGAGGAGCGAGCGGCGCGTGAACATGACGCGCCGCCTAGAGCCGCTTTATGACAAATGCATGTCGCCCGATCAGGGCTTGACCAGCCCCTGCAGCACCGCCGGGTTGCCGTCGCTCGCCACCGGCGTCACGCCCAGCAGGCGGGCGAGCAGCGGATAGACATCGACATTGGTGAAATCGGCCGAGGGACGGAAGCCGCCGACGAAGGCCGGGCCGTTGGCGATGAACAAAGCCTGCATTTCGGGTGCCCGATCGTCCCAGCCATGGTCGCCGCCGGTCACGGGCTTGGTCGGGGTGGTGTTCTGGAATACCCAGCCGGTTTCGGCCAGGCAGAAATAGGGCGGGATGCGGCGATGGGTGCCATAGTGGAAGCGCGCCGGGATTTCGCTCTTGCGCCAGCACTGCATATGTTCGCGCGGCTTGAACAGCGCGGCCTCCAGCGCCTTTTCGCGGCCGGGATTGGCGACCAGGCTGGCATAGGGGCCGGCCTCGACCACGCGATAGTCGGCCGGGTCGGCGATTTTGTCGATCGGCAGCACCCGATCATTGGCCTTGGCGGCCATGCCATGATCCGACACGATGACGATATTGGCCGGCTGGCCCAGCGTCTTGAGGCCGGCGAGGAGGTCACCGATATGGGCATCGACATCGGCGACCGCCTGGGTGGTTTCCGGCGCGGCCGGGCCGTTCACATGCCCAGCGGTATCGACCTCATCGAAATAGAGGGTGACGAAGCGCGGGCGGATGTCGGCCGGGCGGCGCAGCACGTCCAGCACGCCGTTGACGCGCTGGGTCGGGCTGATCGCTTCGTTGAACTGCGCCCAGTCGCTCGGGCGCGATCCGCCGCTGATCTTGTAGGGCCACTCGGCGGCCTTGTTGCCGCCCCAGGCGACGTTGGAGCCTGGCCAGAACATGGTCGCGGTGCGCACGCCCTGCTTTTCGGCGGTGATCCAGATCGGCTCGGCCTCGTTCCACCAGTATGGATCGTCGCTCGTCATGGTGAACTTGTCCTTGGGCCGGCTGGCATCTTCCATATTATTGGCGACGATGCCGCTGCGGTCCGGCCGGTCGCCGGTCACGATCGCCCAATGATTGGGAAAGGTCTTGGTCGGGAAGGACGGGCGCATCGATGCTTCGGTGCCGCCGGCCGCCAGCGCGTTGAGGTTGGGCGAGACGCCGCGGGTCAGATAATCGGGGCGGAAGCCGTCGATCGACACCAGGATCGTCACCGGCGCGCGCTGTTCGGCCGGGGCGGCAGCGACGCTGGCGGGATGCTGCTGCACCGGGGCGCAGGCGCCGAGCAGGGTGGAAACGGACAGGGCAAACGCGAGCGACAGGCGACGGGCGGACATCAGGGCCTCATGGCAAAAGGGAAGATTTGACCGCTGCTTAGCAGTCCAACCAAGTCGGTAAAGTGACGAATGGTTCATGTCGGATCGACATAGCGCGCCAATATGCTCCAGGCTTGGCGCTTGGAATCACGCGACAGGCTGGCATAGGCGCCGCTGGAGGAGGGCAGATCGATCATCACCAGATCGGACCTTTCGCCCAATTGGCGACGGCCATGCTGGGCGGCGGTCTTGCCGTTGAAGGCGATCGCGCGGAGATTGGGCAGGCGGGACAGGAAGGCGCTGAGGTCGCGCAGTTCCGCACCCCGGATGCTGCTGTCCAAGCTGCCGTCGCGATCGGCGCTCTCGATCACGTCCCACAGGCCGACGCCCCGTGCGCGCAGTCGCTTGAGCTTCATCGCATAGGGCGCGCTGCGCAGATCCTCGCCCAGAACGTCGCTCATCAATGCCCAGAAGGCATTGCCGCGATGGGCATAATATTCGCCCTGCTTGATCGAGGCGTCGCCGGGCAGGCTGCCCAGGATCAGCAGCCGCGTTTCCGCGTCCACGCTGGGCGGAAAGGCGATCTTGCGGCGGACGGGCATGATGCGGGGCGGTTGGGTCATTGCCTTCCAAGCTTTTGTTTCTAAAAGATTGCGCGTCACAAGGGGGGATCTGATGAAGAAGATGTGGAGCGCCATTGGCGCCATGTTGCTGATCGGCGCCATGCCGGTAGCGGTTTTTGCCCAGTCGGACCAGCCTGCCGGTCCGGCGGCGAGCGCGGAACAGCGCGCCTATGAGGCCAAGGTGAAGGCGGTGCTGGCGAAGCAGCGCCCGCAAAATGGCGACATCACCCTGACCGAAGCCAAGGCCGTGCTGCATCTGGGCCAGGATTATTATTATCTCGACGCGGCGCAGGCGCGCGAGGTGATCGTCGACATGTGGGGCAATCCGTCGGCCCAGGCCGATGGTGTGCTGGGCCTGGTCTTTCCGGCCGGCAAGACCTTCGTCGATGACGATGCCTGGGGCGCGGTCATCACCTATGAGCAGAGCGGCTATGTGAAGGACGATGATGCCGCCTCGACCGATTATGACGCGCTGATGGCCGACATGAAGTCGGGCGAGGAGGAGCGCAACAAGGAGCGCGCCGACGCCGGATATCGCGCGATCCAGCTGGTCGGCTGGGCCGAGCGGCCCGCCTATGACAAGGCGCATCACAGCGTCATCTGGGCCCGCGACATGCGTTTTGGCAATACGCAGGAGGATACGCTGAACTATGACGTCCGCCTGCTCGGCCGTTATGGCGTGCTCAGCCTCAACATGGTGTCGACCATGTCGCAACTGCCATCGGTGAAGGCAGCAGCAGCCAAGTTCGGTGCTTCGGTCAGCTATGACGCAGGCGCGCGCTACGCCGATTATGTGCCCAATGTCGACAAGGTCGCCGAATATGGTATTGGTGGGATGATCGCGGCGGGTGCCGGCCTGCTGGCGGCCAAGAAGCTGGGCCTGATCGCGCTGATCGTGGCCTTCGGCAAGAAATTGCTGATCCCGATCATCCTGGTCTTTGGTGGCGGCTGGCGCTGGATCAAGCGCCGCCTGGGCAAGGGCGAGGAGGAGGAGGTTGCTCCGCTAGAGCCGGAGTCAGTAGCCGCTGACGCCCCGGAAGAGGAAAGCGCCCCGCGCTGAACGAACAAGGGCCGGGGGATCGCTCCTCCGGCCCTTTCCATGTCAGCGTATCTTTTGCTGTCAGACGTTGAAGCGGAACAGCATGATGTCGCCGTCCTGCGTCACATAATCCTTGCCTTCCGAACGCCACTTGCCCGCTTCCTTGGCACCGGCTTCGCCATTGAACTGGACATAGTCGGCATAGGCCATGGTTTCGGCGCGGATGAAGCCCTTTTCAAAGTCCGAGTGGATCGCGCCGGCGGCCTGCGGGGCCTTGCTGCCCTTGGCTACGGTCCAGGCGCGGGCTTCCTTGGGGCCGACGGTGAAGAAGGTGATGAGGCCCAGCAGATCATAGCCGGCACGGATGATGCGGGCGAGGCCGGCTTCGGTCAGGCCCAGCGCTTCGAGATATTCGCCGCGTTCCTCGACCGGCATGGTGATGAGTTCGGCTTCGATCGCGGCCGACACGATGACCGCGCTGGCATTTTCGGCCGCCGCCTTCTCGAACACGCGGGCGGAAAATGCATTGCCCTCGGCCGCGGCGCCTTCCTCGACATTGCAGACATAGAGGACCGGCTTGGCGGTCAGCAGTTGCGCCTGAGCGAACAGGCGGGCTTCTTCCTCGTCGCGCGGCTGGGTCAGGCGGGCGGGCTTGCCGTCGCGCAGCAGTTCCAGCGTCTGGCCCAGCACCGATGCAGCGGCCTTGGCTTCCTTGTCGCCCTGCGCGCCCTTCTTGAGCAGGTTGGGAACGCGCTTTTCGAGGCTTTCGAGGTCGGCGAGCATTAGTTCGGTTTCGACCGTCTCGGCGTCGGCGATCGGATCGACCTTGCCTTCGACATGGGTGATGTCGTCATCCTCGAAACAGCGCAGGACGTGGACGATGGCGTCGGTCTCGCGGATGTTGGCCAGGAACTGGTTGCCCAGCCCTTCGCCCTTCGACGCGCCGCGCACCAGGCCGGCAATGTCGACGAAGGCGAGCTGCGTCTCGATGATCTTGGCGCTGCCGCCGATCCTGGCGATGGTCTGCAGCCGGTCGTCGGGCACGGCGACGCGGCCCTCATTGGGCTCGATCGTGCAGAAGGGATAATTCGCCGCCTGCGCTGCCTGCGTCTCGGTCAGCGCATTGAACAGGGTGGACTTGCCCACATTGGGAAGCCCGACGATACCGCAACGAAAACCCATTATTGAAACCTTTGAAGACGCAGATTGATGCTCTGCCCGCTAGCGCCTTCCCGCCTGCAAGGCCAGCATTTCCACGATGCGGGGGCGGAAAACAATGGGTGCGGGCGCCGTTTCGGGCGTTCCTCCGGGTTGCTCCCTATTGCGCGGAGCGGGGCTTTTCCTAATATAGCTGGAAAATAAGCGGGTCGCGCTGGCAATCGGGAGACGATTATGACCATCGCGACAAGGCTTGATGCTGCTATTGGCAAGAGTATCAACAAGATATGTGAAAATAAATTTCACGATCAGGCTGCGAATCACTGTGCGCATTTCGTTTCGCATATATGCGATTTGACATTTTCCTTTAACTGCAAACAGTTCGCCGGCGGAAACAAGCCTGGCGCCAATGTTCGTGTGCATGAGGTGTTCGCCCAATGCCCGCGCGTGGGACGCTGGGCCGATGCCGATCTCGCCAAGACCCAGCTGATTTTCGTGACGCTGGCCAGCAATGTCGACCTTGCCCGCAAGGAGATGGTCAACATCCCGCAAAAGCATATCGGCGTCTATCATGGCGGGAAGGTCTATCATTACAGCAACACCGCCGATCAGGTGACGTCGGAATCGCCTGACAGCTTCTTTGCCAAGTTTCAGGCGCTCTATGCCGGTAATCAGGGGCTATTCTATGGCTGGATACCGGGCGAAAATCTGATGCTCGACGTGCAGGCCAAGCCGCAATCGGTCAGCGCCGCCAAGAAGTTCGAACTGCCCGATCCGGTCGATGGTCGCTGGAAGGCGCGACTGGTGGGCGAACCCGATTTCTTCCTGGTGGGGAAGGAGGTCAATGACGCCGTCCGCAAATATCACGGCATCTTCATGCCGGGCGCCAGCTATTGGGGCGAGATTTATCGGGCGGAGGATTATCGCCCTAGCTTGCGTACCTGGGCGACGCTGCTGGAAGTGACGGGGGCCTGCGAGAGCGAAAATCACTTCAATCTGGTCAACACCTATGATCGGGCGAAATTCACCTTCGGCTTCTATCAGCTGGCTGCGCATACGCCGCAGGACAATCTGATCCTGATGTTCCACCGGCTGGCCCAATTGCCGGATTTCAAGGGCTATTTTCCCGAGCTGGAACTGCGGGGCGGGCGGTTGTTTCGGGTCGATTCCGATGGCGGGGCGACGGATCTGGAGCAGGAATTCACCGCCAGCAATGGCGAACGGCAGATCATGTTGTTCATGAACTATCTAAACCCCCAGCGGGTGCCGATCGACCGCCAGGAAGTCTTGCAGGCGGCGCGGCTGATCCACTGGACGCAGCATGATCCGGCTGCCCGGCTGGCCCAGGTGCGGACTACCGCCGATATTCTGCAGCGCAAGATGGCCGCGCGCTACGCCCGGAAACTGCCGCTGGATGGCAAGTCCGACATCATCTGCGCGATCGTGGCGGATATTTTCCATCAGGGGCGCTCGACCTTTGCCGCCGTCAAGCCGCTGCTCAGCAGCGCCAATCCGGTCGAGGCGCTGCTGAAGGTCAATGATGCCGCCTGGAGCGGGCGTAACAATCGGCTGCGCGCGGCAATCAAGGTCGCCAAGGACCAGGGGCGGCTGGGGCAGAAACATTATTCCGCCGCCACCAACGAATTTGTCTGACCCGGAGGATCAGTGGCGGAAGAACAGCGTCACCGATGCGACATGGTTGACGCGCTGGCGGCTGCCGCCCTGGTCGATCAGCTGGTTGAGATAGCCGACTTCCATGGTGGATGCGCCCGGCAGGCCGATCTCGACCCCGGCGAAGCTGCGGAGCTGGTCGAAGCCTTTGCGGGCGCCCCAGTCGGTATCGTTGAGGGCAAAGAAGACCTCGCCATAGGCGAGCGCATTGACCGCGTCGCTGCCGGGTTTGAGTGCATGTTCCACCCGCAGCATTTCGCGCAGGCGCCAGCCCATGTCGCTGCCGTTCGAACGCCAGCGCTGCTCCAGCCGGGTGCGTGAGGAAATCTCGGCATCCTTTGGCCGCGCCAGCGTCCAGCTCAGCTGCTGGAAGCTGCGTTCCTCATTGACGTCCTTGCCACCCTCGATCGGGACGACGACATGGGCGTAACCCTGATAGAGGGTGATATTGCGCGACAATTTGACGCCCAGCGCGCCGCGGAACAGCGCCTGATCGATCCGCGACACGCCGTCGCCGACGCGCGGCTGGATTTCGGCGAAATAGACCAGCTCGTCCTTGATCGACCCCATCGACGTCAGATTGACCCAAAGCTGCTCGTCTTCGCTCGTCGCGGCCTGGGCGGGCACGGCGAGGGTGGCAAGGGACAGGGCGACAGCAAGCGACGGGAAACGCATGAAACCTCTGGCGGTGGAAAGCGACATTCCCACCGCCTTTAGGTTGCTGTCATTGCTGTCCCGTTGCTGCGGGGTAAGCGATGGTGAACCGGTTCAGGTGATGACGCTGGGCTGATCCATGCCGGTATAGCCGGCAATGTCGGCCAGTTCCTGCGCGGCCGCGACCAGCGGCGCCAGCGCATCGCCGGTCGCCAGTGCCAGATCGCCGTCCGGCCCGACATAGCGTTCGATATAGACGCGCAGGGTCGCGCCCTCGGTGCCGGTGCCCGACAGGCGGAACACCACGCGCGATCCATCCTCGAACAATATGCGCACGCCCTGGTTCCGGCTCACCGACTGGTCGGTCGGATCGGTATAGGCGAAATCGTCCGCCGCCTTCACCGTGCCGCCGATGTTGCCGGTGCCGGGCAGGCTGGCGAGCGTGTCGCGCAGCGCGGCCATCAGCGCGTCGGCCTTGTCCTTGGCGATCGCTTCATAGTCATGGCGGGCATAATAGTTGCGGCCATAGGTTGCCCAATGATCGGCCATGATGTCGGCCACGCTCTGCTGGCGCGCGGCCAGGATGTTGAGCCACAGCAGCACCGCCCAGATGCCGTCCTTCTCGCGCACATGGTCGGACCCGGTGCCGGCGCTTTCCTCGCCGCAGATCGTCGCCATGCCGGCGTCGAGCAGGTTGCCGAAGAATTTCCAGCCGGTCGGCGTCTCGTAGAGCGGAATGCCCAGCTTCTGCGCCACCCGGTCGGCCGCGCCACTGGTCGGCATGGAGCGGGCAATGCCCTTGAGGCCACCGGCATAGCCGGGCGCCAGATGGGCATTGGCGGCCAGCACCGCGAGCGAGTCCGAGGGCGTCACATAGCAATGGCGGCCGATGATCAGGTTGCGATCGCCGTCGCCATCCGACGCCGCCCCGAAATCGGGGGCATCGGCGGCCATCATCCGGTCATAGAGCGCCTTGGCATGGACCAAATTGGGGTCGGGATGGTGATGGCCGAAATCGGGCAGGGGGGTGCCGTTCATCACCGTGCCGGCCGGTGCGCCCAGGCGCTTTTCGAAAATCTCGGTCGCATAGGGGCCGGTCACCGCGCTCATCGAGTCGAAGGCGAGGGTGAAGCCGCCGGCGATCATCGCCCTGATCGCGGGGAAATCGAACAGGCTTTCCATCAGCGCGGCATAGCCGGCGACTGGATCGACCACTTCGACGGTCATGGCGCCCAACTGGCTGGTCCCCAGCGTGTCGATATCGACGTCGGGGGCGTCGAGGATGCGATAGCTGTCGATCGTCAGGGTCCGCGCGTGGATCGCGTCGGTCACCTTCTCTGGGGCTGGCCCGCCGTTCGACACATTATATTTGATGCCGAAATCCTCGTCCGGCCCGCCGGGATTATGGCTGGCCGACAGCACCAGTCCGCCAAAGGCGCCGGACGATCGGATCAGATGTGACGCGGCCGGGGTCGACAATATGCCGCCCTGGCCAACCAGCACCCGGCCAAAGCCGTTCGCTGCCGCCATCCTGAGCGCGATCTGGATGACCTCCCGGTTGAGATAGCGGCCATCGCCGCCGATCACCAGGGTCTGGCCCGCAAAGCCGTCCAGGCTGTCGAACACCGACTGGATGAAATTTTCCGCATAATGGGGCTGCTGGAAGACCCGAACCTTCTTGCGCAGGCCCGATGTGCCGGGCTTCTGGTCGTCGAAAGGCGTGGTCGCGACGGTCTGGATCACCTCTGTCCCCTGCTTTGCCTAATAAGTCGTTACGCCTCTATGGCTTGTTCATGCTGCACTGCGCAATGCGCTTTGTCGCGCCGAAGGTGCGGGCGACCGTGATCGGATGCGATTACTGCGCAAGAGACGGGTTGGCCAAAGCCGTCATGCGGGTTATCACCCATGGCAACTATTCAGAAAATCGGCATTTTCAGTGACAGTATCGTGACCTTTGTAGGAGGTTCCATGTCTCGTCTGCCCGCTTTCCTGTCCGGTCTTGCGCTGCTCTCGGCGCAACTGGCTTCGGTGTCGGCCGATGCCTGCACGCGCCTGGTCTATCATGGTGCCAATGCCGATGTGATCACCGCCCGGTCGATGGACTGGAAGGTCGATGTCGGCACCAACCTCTGGATCTTTCCGCGCGGCATCGCGCGCAGTGGGGAGGCCGGCCCCAATTCGGTCAAATGGACGTCCCGCTATGGCAGCGTGATCGCCACCGGTTACGACATTTCCACCACCGACGGCATGAACGAGGCGGGGCTGACCGCCAATCTCCTGTGGCTGGTCGAATCCGAATATCCGCATTTCGACGGCAAGCAGCCGGGCATGAGCATCGCCATCTGGACCCAATATGTGCTCGACAATTTTGCCACGGTGAAGGAGGCAGTCGACGCGCTGTCCAAGGAAAGCTTTGTCGTCGTCACCGATAATATTCCCGGCGAGGAACGGCTCGGCACGCTCCACCTCGCGATTTCCGATGCGTCGGGCGACAGCGCCATCTTCGAATATATCAAGGGCAAGCTGGTGATCCATCACGGCCCGCAATATCCGGTGATGACCAATTCGCCGATCTTCGACGAGCAATTGGCGCTCAACGCCTATTGGAAGGATATTGGCGGAACGACGATGTTGCCGGGCACCAACCGCTCGGCCGATCGCTTCGCCCGCGCCTCCTTCTATGTGAATGCCATTCCCAAGAGCGAAGACCCGGTGACGGCGCTGGCCAGCGTGTTCAGCGTGATCCGCAATGTCTCGGTGCCAATCGGCATCTCGACCCCGGACCAGCCCAATATCTCCTCGACCCGCTGGCGCACGGTCGCGGATCACAAGCGCAAGCTCTATTTCTTCGAGTCCGCGTTGACGCCGAACAGCTTCTGGGTCGATCTGAAGACGATCGACTTTGCGCCTTCTGCCAAGGTGAAGAAGCTCGATCTTGGCCCGAACCAGACGAAAACCTTTTCGGGCGAGGTCAGCGGCCAGTTCAAGGATGCGCCGGCCTTCAAATTCCTGGGACTGTCCTGATCGGCTGGGGGCGCCGCCATGCGATATCTTCCTCTATGCTGCCTGCTCGCCAATGCCCTTGTCTATGCCGGACCGGCCTTGGCGCAGGAGGCGCCGGCGCACCTGTCCGATGACACGCCCGATCAGGGCTGGCATCTCACCGTCTCGCCCTATGTCTGGGCGGCATCGCTGCACGGCAATGCGGAACTGGCTGGGTTCCGCACCAGGGTCGACATGCCCTTCTCGGAGATATTCGACCATCTCGACTTCGTCACCATGGGTGAAGTCCTCCTGAGCAATGGCAAGGTCGGCGCCTATGTCGATGGCCAATATGTGAAGACCAGTCAGGACGCATCCGTCTATCACCAGCAGGTCGGACTGGGCATCAGGAAGACCCATGTGTCGGGCGGCCTGTTCTATAATATCATCGACCATCGCATGGCGGAGCGAACCGTCCATGGGGATCGGCGGCGCTTTACCTTCGCGCCGGTCGTCGGTTTGCGCTGGTCGAAACTGTCGGCCGATGTCGCGGCGCTGGGCCTGACGGCCAATCGCAAGGCCGACTGGACGGAGGTGCTGGCCGGCGTCCGCACGGCGGGCGATATCGACCGTCACTGGGTGATCGACGCGCGCCTGAATGCCGGCGGCTTTAGCGATCGGAAATCCAGCATGGATAGCGAGGGAACGATTGGCTACCGGCTGCGCCTCGCCGGCCTGCCGCTGACCGTGCGCGCTGGCTATCGCTTCGTCCATCAGCAATATCGGATGCGCGACTTTACCGGCCAGCAATTTCGCTGGAACGTATCGCAGGAAGGGCCGCTACTGGGTCTGTCGGCGCGCTTCTGATCCGCCTCAGTCGGCCAGCCGCAGCGCCACTTCGTTCATGAAGCGGGCGTCGTCATTTTTGGCCAGCCATTCCGCCTCGGCACCGATCGCGCCCAGCATGTCGGCGAGCGCGTCCATCTCGCTCTTGTGGTAATTGCCCAGCACATAGCCATGGACCTTGTCCTTGTGGCCCGGATGGCCGATGCCCAGCCGTATGCGGCGGAAATCATTGCCGATATGGGCGTCGGTCGAACGCAGGCCATTATGGCCGGCATTGCCGCCGCCGCGCTTCACCTTGACCTTCATCGGCGCAAGGTCGAGTTCGTCATGGAAGACGGTCACGTCCTGCGGCGTCAGCTTGTAGAAGCGCATCGCCTCGCCGATCGCGCGGCCGCTTTCGTTCATGAAGGTGGCGGGCTTGAGCAGGATGATCTTCTCCGGGCCGATCCGCCCTTCCTGCACCCAGCCCTGGAACTGCTTCTTGGGCGGCGAGAAGCGATACATGTCGGCGATCAGGTCCACGGCCATGAAGCCGACATTGTGCCGGTGCATCGCATATTGCTGCCCCGGATTGCCGAGGCCGGCCCAGATCTGCATCGTCTATCTCGCATGAAAAGAAAAATCCCGCCCGCCGGTTAGGCGGACGGGATCGGAATTTCCAGCCTGCAAGCAAGCTGCAAGGCGATTACTCGCCTTCGCCCTCGGCGGCTTCGCCTTCGGCGCTCTTCAGAGCCGAGGGAGCGACGATGGTGGCGATGGTGAAGTCGCGGTCTTCGATCGCAGCCTTCGCGCCCTTGGGCAGGGTCACGGCGCTGATGTGGATCGAATCGCCGACTTCGAAGCCCTTGAGGTCGACGACGACGTCATCGGGGATCTCGGCGGCATCGACGACCAGTTCGACGTCGTGACGGACGACGTTCAGCACGCCACCCTTCTTGAGGCCGGGCGAGGCGTCTTCATTCTCGAAGCGCACCGGGACAGCGACGGTCACGGTGGCATGTTCCGAAACGCGCAGGAAGTCGGCGTGCAGCGGACGATCGGTCACGGGGTGGAAGGCCACATCCTTGGCGAGGGTGCGGACGGTCTTGCCGCCGACTTCGACCATGATGACCGAATTGAAGAAGTGACCGGTGCCGAGCTGCTTGTTGAGGAGCTTTTCCTCGACGTGGATCGACAGGGGTTCTTCGTTCATACCATAGATGACGGCGGGTACGCGGCCCTCACGGCGGAGGGCGCGGGAGGCTCCCTTGCCTGCCCGATCGCGTGCCTCGGCCGACAGCGTAAGCTGCTCGCTCATTGCGTGTCTCCAAAAGCAAATTTGATACAATTTTCCCGCCACGCCTCCAGGGATGACCATCGCGGGAAGGCGGCCCTGTAGCAGAAAGCGGCGATAAAGCAAGTTTAGCGTTGGCTTATTGCACGCGCGTGACCTTGTAGCCTTTCGCCTTGAGCAGATCGACGAGATTGTCCTTGCCGGTCAGGTGGCCGGCACCCACCGCGATGAAGGGGCGGCCCTTCAACTTGTCGACCGCGCCGACCCAGTCGCGGTTGCGCGCGGTCAGGATCGCGTCCTCGACCACCGGATCGGGCTGCTCGCCATTCTGGTCCTCCTTGGCGATCGCCTCCATGTCGCCCTTGGCCCAGGCGGTCAGGATGCGATTATAGAGCGCCTTCATGTCCTTGGCTTCATGGATGGTCTGGATCAGCAGCTTGCGCTGCGCCGCTTCGGGCAGGCCGTCAAAGGCGCCGAACTGGCGCTCGACGGTTTCGAGGCCACCGATCGGCCGGCCCTTGAAGGCGGCGATCAGTACCGGCTCGACGCCATTGGCCTGGCTGACGTTCAGGCTTTCCTGCGACGCGGCGGACAGCAGCATGGCCGCCGCCCAGCTTTCATAGCCCGACAGCGCCTGCGCGCTGGTGCCGCCTTCCTTCACGATCCGGTCGAGTTCGGGGCGCTCGCCCGCCGGCACGCGCGCGTCGAGCGCGGGCAGGTTGGGGCTGCGGCCCATGCTTTCGAACAGGCCCAGCGTCTTCTGCTGGTCCTGCAGGTCGGCGGCTTCCAGCACCAGCTGGTCGGCGTCCTTCCAGGCCTGCTTGATCGTCGGCGTCTGCCAGTCGATCCCTTCGGGCAGGACATGAATGGTGCCGAAGATCCAGCCGTCCAGCCCGGCGCGTTCCACCCGCCACAGCGCTGGCCCTTGGCCGGCCTCGACCTTGGGGGCAGGGGCCTTCTGCTCGCTGTCGCAGGCGGCGATCAGGGCGAGGCCGCAGAGGGCCAGAAAACGGATCATCCAGCTTTTCATGGCCTTATTCCCCCTGCTTCACGCGCGCGCTGGCGATGCCCAGCGTCTTCAACTGATCCTGCACGCTGCCCTTGCCGGCCAGATGGCCCGCGCCGACGGCGACGAAGACGGTGCCGGGCTGATCCAGTCGCGCCTTGATCCACTTGGCCCAATTGGCGTTGCGGTTGATCAGCAGCACCTGGGCCAGTTCCGGTGTGGCCTTGAGCGAATCATTCATCTCGTCGGCCAGCTTTTCCGGCTGGCCAGTCTGCCAATGGTTGAGCAGGGCGGCGAACTCGCCTTCCATCCCGTCCATGCCCTCGACCGTGGCATTGAGGAACTGGACCTGCTGCGCCATCGGCAGGTCGGCGAAGAAATTGAGCTGCTGCTCCACCGTTTCCAGTGCGCCGACCTTCTTGCCGGCCTTTTCGGCTGCGGCCCGCAATATCTTTTCCGCGCCGATGTCGGACTGGTAGCCCAGCTTCTGCAGTGGCGCGACCGACAGGATCATGCCGGCCATCCACGGATTGAACGCCTCGAACGACTGCCAGGGCACGCCGGCCGCCACCATCGCCGCGCGATATTTCTGCGCGGCGTCGGGCGCGAGGCGGGTGGACAGGGCGACCCGGTCGGTTGCCATCGCCTTGCCCGCCATCATCTGCGCCATTTCGCCGGGATTGTCGGGTTCGATGATTTCCAGCACCAGTTCGTCCGACGCTTCGAACGCCTGCTTCACCCCGCCCTTGAACCAGTCGATCCCCGGTTTCAGCACATGGACGGTGCCGAACAGATAGATGGTCGTGTCGTCATCCTTCACCTGCCACAGGGCGGGCGCCACATTGGTGAGGACGGGTTCGCGGGCGGCGACGGGCTGGGTCTGACCCCAGGCGCCGAGCAGCAAAAGTCCCGCAGAGAGCCAGCGGGACGGGAAAGCGGTCAGTCTCATATCCCTTCCATGCGGGCGCCGGGCGCGCAGGGCAAGCGGCTTAACCCTGTTCGACGCGGCTTTTCCTTGACCCTTGGCCCGCGCTGCGCCAAGGCGCGGCCGACCATAATCTGTCATTATTGCAAGGACCACCGGTGGCCGAGGGCAAAGCGCTTTCCTTCCAGGACCTCATTCTCACCCTGCACGCCTATTGGGGCAAGCAGGGTTGTGTCATTCTTCAGCCCTACGACATGGAAGTGGGGGCGGGTACATTCCACCCGGCGACCACGCTGCGCAGCCTGGGCCCCAAGCCCTGGAACGCGGCCTATGTCCAGCCCAGCCGCCGTCCGACCGACGGCCGCTATGGCGAGAACCCGAACCGGCTGCAGCATTATTACCAGTATCAGGTGATCATGAAGCCCAGCCCTGCGAACCTGCAGGAACTGTATCTGGGCAGCCTCAGGGAAATCGGCATCGATCCGCTGGTCCATGACATCCGCTTTGTCGAGGATGACTGGGAAAGCCCGACGCTAGGCGCCTGGGGCCTGGGCTGGGAAGTCTGGTGCGACGGCATGGAAGTCACCCAGTTCACCTATTTCCAGCAGATGGGCGGCTATGACTGCAAGCCGGTCGCGGGCGAGCTGACCTATGGCCTGGAACGCCTGGCCATGTATATCCAGGGCGTGGACAGCGTCTATGACCTGAAGTTCAACGACCAGGGCGTTACTTATGGCGACGTGTTCCTGGAAAATGAGCGGCAGATGTCGAAATGGAATTTCGAGGTCGCCGACACCGAAAAACTGTTCCGCTGGTTCAAGGACTGCAAGGCCGAATATGACCAGTGCATCGCCAATGATGTGCCGCTCGCGGCCTTCGAACAGGCGATCAAGGCCAGCCACACCTTCAATCTGCTGCAGGCGCGCGGCGTGATCTCCGTGCAGGAGCGCGCCAGCTATATGGGCCAGGTCCGCGACATGGCGAAGGGTAGCTGCGAAGCGTGGATGAAGACCAACGGATGGACCGCCTGATGACCATGAATAATATCGTCATCCCAGCGAAGGCTGGGATCTCGGGCCATGTGGCGCTGCATTCGCTTGCGGCCCCAGCCTGCGCTGGGGCATCGGAGGAAATCGCATGACCGATTTCCTCCTTGAACTGCGCTGCGAGGAAATTCCCGCGCGCATGCAATTGAAGGCGTCCGACGATCTGGCGCGCCTCTTCACCGAGGAACTGGCCAAGGCCGGGCTCAAGCCCGCGTCGATCGACAGCTTCGTCACGCCGCGCCGCCTGGCGCTGATCGCTCGCGACCTGCCGCTGGAAACCGCGGCGGTCAGCGAGGAGCTCAAGGGTCCCCGCACCAGCGCCCCGGCGCAGGCGCTTGAAGGCTTCCTGCGCAAGACCGGCCTGACCCAGGATCAGCTTGAGGATCGCGACGGCGTCTGGTTCGCCGTGGTGAACAAGCCCGGCCGCGCCACCACCGACGTGCTGGCCGAAGCCGTGCCGGCAGTCATCCGTGCCTTCCCCTGGCCCAAGTCGATGCGCTGGGGCGCGGCCAGCGCCACCACCGAAAGCCTGCGCTGGGTCCGCCCGCTGCAGGGCATCATCGCGCTGCTCGGCGGCGAGATCGTGCCGTTGTCGATCGAAGGGATCGAGGCTGGTCGCGAGACGGTGGGCCATCGCTTCCATTCGACCGGCGCGATCCGCATCGACGGCGCCGACGATTATGCCGACAAGCTGCGCGCCGCCTATGTCATCGTCTCGCATCAGGAGCGTCAGGCGATCATCGAGGCGAAGGCCGGCGAGGCCGCTGCGGCCAAGGGCTATAGCGTGATCGAGGACAAGGGCCTGGTCGCGGAGAATGCCGGCCTTACCGAATGGCCGGTGCCCTTGCTGGGCGATTTCGATCCGGACTTTCTTGAGGTTCCGCCTGAAGTCATTCAGCTAACCCTGCGTATCAACCAGAAATATTTCGTTCTGCGTGATGCGGGCGGAAAGCTGGCCCCGGCCTTCATCTGCACCGCCAATATCGAGGCGAAGGATGGCGGCGTGGCGATCGTCGCTGGCAACCGCAAGGTGCTGGCCGCGCGCCTGAGCGACGCCCGCTTCTTCTGGCAGCAGGACCGCAAGACCCCGCTCGCCGAGCAGGCGAAGAAGCTCGGCCGCATCACCTTCCACGAGAAGCTGGGCACCGTCGCCGACAAGGTCGAGCGCGTCGCAAAGCTGGCCGAATGGCTGGCGAGCGAAGGTATCGTGCCGAACTGTGACCCGGCGCTGGCGCGCCAGGCAGCGGAACTGTGCAAGGCGGACCTCGTCACCGAAATGGTCGGCGAATTCCCTGAACTGCAGGGCGTTATGGGTGGCTATTACGCCCGCGCCGAAGGCCTGCCCGACGCCGTCGCCGATGCGATCCGCGACCATTACAAGCCGGTTGGGCAGGGCGACGACGTCCCCACCGCGCCGGTCACGGTGGCGGTCAGTTTGGCGGACAAGCTGGATACTTTGGTGAGCTTTTTCGCCTTCGGGATGTCGCCGACTGGATCTAAGGATCCGTTTGCCCTGCGTCGCGCCGCTCTTGCCGTTCTCGCAACCATTCAGAATAACAACATCCGTCTTCCATTGTTTGAGCTGATGAAGTCGGATTATGTTCCTGATCTGTTGCAACCATTGCTGCTAGGCAATGTGAGATCCGATATTAAACGTGATATTGAAGCATTTGAACGGGCAGGGTTTACGCCTGATCAGCTGAATATTGGCGAGTACACCGATAAAATTCGAGAATCTGTTGCTCCAACGGATCTGACCAAGCCGATTATTGCAGCGTGCTTTGAAATCATTCCCTTCTTCGCTGACCGTCTCAAGGTCCAGCAGAAGGAAGCCGGTGTTCGCCACGACCTGATCGACGCGGTGTTCGCGCTGGGCGGCGAGGACGACCTTGTCCGCCTGCTCGCTCGCGTGAAGGCGCTCCAGTCCTTCGTCGCGACGGACGACGGCGCCAATCTGCTCGCGGGCTACAAGCGCGCCGCCAATATCCTCAAGAAGGAAGGCGTGGAGCAGGCGGAGGCGATTTCGCTTTCCTATGAACCCGAAAAGGCGGAAGCTGATCTGATCGCTGCGCTCGACGCGGCGGAACCGCAGGCGGCACAGGCTGTCGCGGCCGAGGAGTTCGAGGGCGCCATGGCCGCGCTCGCGACGCTCCGCGCGCCGATCGACGCCTTCTTTGAGACCGTGACGGTGAATGATGCTGATCGGGCGAAGCGCACGACTCGCCTCGCGCTGCTGGCGCGGGTCCGTGATGCAGTGCACAATGTCGCCGACTTTTCGAAGATTACAGGATAAGGAAACGAAATTCCAAAATCTGCGGGAAATATGCGAAGTTAAGCGGGATAAGTCCTATCCCCTAATGGCTTGAGCCGCTAATTGCGGCATTATTATTGCAACGCACAACTCGGCAATCAGTGCAGGGAGAGCCGGTATATGGTTATGACGGAAGAGGCCCAGATGAGCACCACTTCGACGCGCTATGTTTATCGTTTCGGCGGTGGCGTGAACGACGGGGGCAAGGGCGACAAGAATCTGCTGGGCGGCAAGGGCGCGAACCTGGACGGCATGGCCGCGATCGGCCTGCCGGTGCCGCCGGGCTTCACCATCACCACCGAAATGTGCACCCGCTATTATACCGATGGCGGCGTCTATCCCGAAAGCCTGAAGGCGGAAGTCGCCAATGGCATCGCCCATATCGAGGCGGTCACCGGCAAGAAGTTCGGCGACGCTGCCGATCCGCTGCTGGTTTCGGTCCGCTCGGGCGCGCGCATCTCGATGCCGGGCATGATGGACACGGTCCTCAATCTCGGCCTGAATGACGAGACTGTGCTGGGCCTGGCCGCCGCATCGGGCGACGAGCGTTTCGCCTGGGACAGCTATCGCCGTTTCATCCAGATGTATTCGGACGTGGTGCTGGAACTCGATCATGGCGCATTCGAGGAAGCCCTTGAAATCGCCAAGGAAGATCAGGGCTACACGCTCGACACCGAAATGACCGCCGACGACTGGAAGGCGCTGGTTTCGGAATATAAGGCGCTGGTCGCCAAGCTCTGGAACAAGCCTTTCCCGCAGGATGTCGCCGACCAGCTCTGGGGTGCGATCTCGGCCGTGTTCGGCAGCTGGCAGGCGGACCGCGCCAAGGTCTATCGCCGCCTGAACTCGATCCCCGGCGACTGGGGCACGGCCGTCAATGTGCAGGCGATGGTGTTCGGCAATATGGGCGACACCTCGGCCACCGGCGTCGCCTTCACCCGTGACCCCGCGACCGGCGAGAATGCCTATTATGGCGAATATCTGATCAACGCTCAGGGCGAGGACGTCGTTGCCGGCATCCGCACGCCGCAGTACCTCACCAAGCAGGCGCGCGAGCGGGCAGGGGCCAAGCCGCTGTCGATGGAAGAGGCGATGCCCGAAACCTATGCCGAACTGGCACGGGTGTTCGACATCCTCGAAACCCATTATCGCGACATGCAGGACATCGAGTTCACGGTGCAGCAGGGCAAGCTCTGGATGCTCCAGACCCGGTCGGGCAAGCGCACCGCCAAGGCCGCGCTCAAGATCGCGGTCGAAATGGCCAGCGAAGGCCTGATCACCGAGGAAGAAGCCGTCGCCCGCGTCGATCCCGCGGCGCTCGACCAGCTTCTGCACCCGACCCTCGATCCCAAGGCGCCGCGCGATGTGCTGACCAAGGGCCTGCCGGCCTCGCCGGGCGCAGCCAGCGGCGCGATCGTGTTCGATGCCGACACCGCCGAGCGTCGCAACGAACTGGGCGACGCCGTCATCCTGGTCCGCGTCGAAACCAGCCCGGAAGATATTCACGGCATGCACGCAGCCAAGGGCATCCTGACCGCGCGTGGCGGCATGACCAGCCACGCCGCCGTGGTGGCGCGCGGCATGGGCCGTCCCTGCGTCTCGGGCGCGGGCAGCCTGTCGATCGACAATGCCAACAAGATCCTGCGCATCGGCAGCCGCGAGCTGAAAGAAGGCGATATCCTGACCATCGACGGTGCCACCGGCGAAGTCATGGCGGGTGAAGTGCCGACCGTGCAGCCCGAACTGGCCGGCGACTTCGGCATCCTGATGGCCTGGGCTGACAAGGTCCGTCGCCTGAAGGTCCGCGCCAATGCGGAAACCCCGCTCGACTGCCAGACCGCACGCGACTTCGGGGCCGAAGGCGTGGGCCTGTGCCGGACCGAGCATATGTTCTTCGACGCGGCCCGCATCACCGCCGTGCGCGAGATGATCCTGGCCGACAGCGAGAAGGGCCGCCGCGTCGCGCTCGACAAGCTGCTGCCTGAACAGCGCGACGATTTCGCCCAGATCTTCATGGTGATGGCCGGCCTGCCCGTGACCATCCGCCTGCTCGATCCGCCGCTCCACGAATTCCTGCCGCATGGCGAAGCGGAGTTCGAGGAAGTGGCCAAGGCGGCGGGCGTCGGTGTCGAGGCACTCAAGCGTCGTGCCGCCGAACTGCATGAGTTCAACCCGATGCTGGGCCATCGCGGTTGCCGCCTGGGCGTGACCTATCCCGAAATCTACGAGATGCAGGCCCGCGCCATCTTCGAAGCCGCGCTGATCGTGAAGGAACGGAGCGGCGAAGCGCCGATCCCCGAAGTCATGATCCCGCTCGTCGCGACGAAGAAGGAACTGGAGCTGATGAAGGCGATCGTCGACCAGGTCGCCAAGGATGTCTTTGCAGAGCAGGGCGCATCGGTCGATTATCTGGTCGGCACGATGATCGAATTGCCGCGCGCGGCGCTCAAGGCCGGTGAGATCGCCGAAGTCGGCGAATTCTTCTCCTTCGGCACCAACGACCTCACCCAGACGACGATCGGCATCAGCCGTGACGACGCCGGCCGCTTCCTGACGCAATATGTCGACAAGGGCATCTTCGCCCGCGATCCGTTCGTCAGCATCGATGTGGAGGGCGTGGGCCAGCTCATCGAACTGGCGGCCGAGCGCGGTCGGGCGACCCGCCCCGGCATCAAGCTGGGCATCTGCGGCGAACATGGCGGCGACCCGGCCTCGATCGCCTTCTGCGAGGCGACCGGCCTCGATTATGTCTCGGCCTCGCCCTATCGCGTGCCGATCGCCCGCCTCGCTGCGGCGCAGGCCGCTCTGGCGAAGAAGTAAGAGGAAAGGGCGGGAGGCAACTCCCGCCCTTCTTCGTTTCAGGCAGTCAGGCGTGGCCGGTGAGGCGGCTCAGCAGGCCCGGCTTCTCGCCCCGTTCCAGATCATGCGCCTGGCCGCGCCAGTCCTCATGCGCGATCGTGCCGGGCTTGAGGCCCAGGCGGGCTTCCAGCGTCGCTTCCTGCTCGCCATTCAGCGCCGCGATCTGGCCATAGCGATGATAGCCCGCCTCGTTGAGCGCGACCTCCTGCGTCTGGCTGATGCCGTTGATGCGGCTGAGGTCATCGCGGCCATGCACGCCGCCGGCTACGGCGGTGGCCGTGCCGGGGCCGATCGGGGCGGACTGCTGCTCCAGTTCGGCGATCCGCTCGTTGGCGGCATTCAGCCGCGCATCGCGATTCCGGATGGCATGATGGTGAGCGCTCTGCTCCTCGCGCCACAGCCGCTTATATTTGCCCCGGCCGCTCATCATCAGGCCAAGCACCAGGCCGGCCAGCAGCGCCACCAGCAGCAGCGCAATCTCATTGGGTGTGAAGCTCATGTCGGCATCCTTTCCAGCGTCGAAACGATCAGCCCGCCGGGAAGTTGCCGAAAACGCCCATGGTTGGGGCATTGTCGAAAAAAGTGAAAGAAAGTGCTTGCCAGCACCGCCGGACGCTTCTAACAGCGCCACTCCAACGCACCCGTAGCTCAGCTGGATAGAGCATCAGACTACGAATCTGAGGGTCGGACGTTCGAATCGTTCCGGGTGCACCATTTTCCTTCATCGCTGAACAATCGAACGCAACTCACTCTGGTTGCTTGAGATTTTGCCGCGTCAATCGGCATTGACGCCGGGCGCGATCTGAAGAAGCATTCCGTCATGCGCACGACATTGGGCATCTGCACCCGCAAGGCACGCTATGCCACGGAGGAGGAAGCCTGGGCGGTCGTCCATCGGGCCGATATCGTCCTGCGGCCTTATCGCTGCGCCCTGTGTCGCCAATATCATTTGACCAGCCGGACCAAGGGCATGCGGCTGCGGCCACCCTATCGGGAATGACCGATCGGAGGCCCAAGCGGCTTCCAGATTATTTTCCCTGCCGAAGTCGGCATGCTAGGATCATCGCATCGTTCGACATGCGGGGAATATCCATGGTCTGGATCGCACGCCTCCTTCTGTTCATCCCGTCACTCGTTGCTGGCTGGTTCGTGTCGCAGGAAGACCCGCGCTACTGGGTGATTGCGCTGGCGATCGGCCTCACTTTCCTGGCGCTGGGCATCGTTGCCGCCATCTATATTCCGATTCTCCATCCCTGGCCGCGCCGCAAGCGGTAAGGCGGCGACAGGCAAGTCCCGGAAATACTGGCTTTTGTCGGCGATTTTCGCATAAATTTCACATTGATGATTTTTGGGGGTTGCCAGATCAGCCGGGCCCTTATATCTGCGCCTCCACAACGCACCCGTAGCTCAGCTGGATAGAGCATCAGACTACGAATCTGAGGGTCGGACGTTCGAATCGTTCCGGGTGCACCATTCCTTCTCAGGAATAAAATGGGCCGGAAGCCGCAAGGTTTCCGGCCCATTTGGCGTTTAAGGACTGAGCGCCAAGGCGACGATCGCGTCGATGTCCAGATGCTCTTCCAGCCGGGCGGCGATCGCATCCAGCGCCATGTCGACCGACCGATCATAATCCGCCACGCCGCCATCGACGCCCAGCCGGGCAAGCAGGGCCGCACGCAGCGGGCTGCTGGCGAGCAGGCCATGGACATAGGTGCCCATCACCCGGCCGTCGGCGCTGATCGCGCCATCTGCATTGCCGCCAAGACTTGCGAAGGGCCGGTCGCTGTCGGGGCCACTCGTTTCGCCGATATGCATCTCATAGCCGCCAAAGGCAGCGCCCAGCGCCACGCCTTCGACCCGTTCCAGCCGCTTGCCCGCCGACAGTCGCGTCTCGACGTCGAGTAGCCCCAGGCCCTCGACCGTGCCCGCCGGTCCCTCGATACCGTCAGGATCGGCGATATGGCGTCCCAGCATCTGATATCCGCCGCAAATGCCCAGGATGGAGCCGCCGCGGCGATGATGCGCCAAGATATCGATGTCCCACCCCTGCGCGCGCATGGCCGCCATGTCGGCGATCGTCGCCTTGGAGCCGGGCAGGACGATCAGCGCGGCCTTGGCCGGTATCGGCTGGCCGGGCGGCACCATGCGCAATTCCACGCCAGGATCGAGCTTGAACGGGTCGAGATCGTCGAAATTGGAAATGCGCGGCAGGATGGGGCAGGCGATGATGGTGCGCTCGGTTCCGGGCTGTGCTGTCCGCTCCAGCACCACCGCATCCTCGCTGGGCAGGCGGGCGGTATCCTCCAGCCAGGGGACGACACCAAAGCCGCGCCAGCCCGACAGCGCCTCGATCTGGCGATAGCCATCCTCGAACAGTGCCGGGTCGCCCCGGAACTTGTTGATCAGGAAGCCGCGGATCATCGCGGCATCGTCCGGATCGATGACGGCCCTGGTACCGACGATCGCCGCGATGACGCCGCCCCGATCGATATCGCCGACCAGCAGCACCGGCACGTCGGCGGCACGGGCAAAGCCCATGTTCGCAATGTCGCCGGCGCGCAGGTTGATCTCGGCCGGTGATCCGGCGCCTTCGACGACGACGATGTCGCATTGCGCTTTCAGCCGCTCATAGCTTTCCAGCACGGCGCCCAGCAACTGCCCGCGGGCACTGCGGAAATTACCGCTGCCCAATGTGCCGCGCACCTGACCATGGACGATCAACTGGGATGTCCGGTCGGCCTGGGGCTTCATCAGCACCGGGTTCATGTCCGTATGTGCCTCGACCCCGCAGGCGATCGCCTGCAGCGCCTGTGCGCGGCCGATCTCGCCGCCGTCCACGGTGACGGCTGCATTGTTCGACATATTCTGTGGCTTGAATGGCCGGACGCGATAACCCCGGCGGAGGAGGGCGCGGCATAGCCCCGCCACCAGCACCGATTTGCCGACGTCCGATCCGGTTCCCTGCAGCATGATTGCGCCCATGGCCTGTTCCTGCAAGCCGGCGGCAATGATGGCAAGCGCTTAGCGCATCATGCGACGAGCGTCGGCATCCCGCACCGCATCTGGTGGACCTTGACCGTCGCGGTGCCCAGCTTCACGCCAAGGATCGCGGTGAGGTTGTTCAGCAAGCCGTCGAGAATCTGCGCCGTTTCACCCAGAAGGCTCATGACGGGCGAGATCAGGGGGCTGAGCGGCAGTTGCAGGCCGGCGAGCGTCACCGTGACCTTGGTCTGGTTGGCCAGGCTGGAGGCGACGCCCTGGGTCAGATCCTGGGTGCTGACGGTCTTGCTTTGCTGCCCCGAAATATCGCTGGGCGTGAACAGCACATTCTGCTGAGTCACGCCGCCCAGCGCGACATTGGCATAGGCATGGACCTGGGTCAGCGATCCGAGGACCGACGCCAGAGTCGCGGTACGCGGATTGGCGGGCGTCGAGAAATTGGTGAGCGCGGCTTCATCGACGTCACCGATCACCGCCGTGCCGATCGACGGCTTGACCGCCAGCGTCACGCCATTGTTGATGGCCCCTTGATCGCAGACGATATTTGACAATTGCGCTTCGGCCGATGCCAGTTCGACATAGAGCGGGATGCGGATCGTCGCGATCCCGGTCAGCAAGGTTGCGACCCGGCTCTCCAGGAAGATGCGGGTCTGTGCCGTGCGCAGAATGAAATTCTTGTCGTTGGTGATGCTGATCAGGGGTGTGCTGGCCTGGCCGGTGCCGGTGATGAGCTTCAGCCGCGTGCTGGTGAGGCCCGGAACGTTCAGGGTCAGGTCCAGCGGCACGGCGGTCGAGGATGGCGGGCTCAGCACCATGCGCAGCATCGAGAAGGAGTCGAGCAGCAGGCTGGGCTGGCCGGTCGAACTGCCGGTCCCCTTCATCGGTCCCAGATCGATGACATCGCTGAGGCGGACGCTCTTGCCCGGCAGCTTGCCGCCGATATTGCGGAGCAGGGCGGCCGTGCCACTATTGTCCGCAGTGTCGGCAATGGCGCCGATAACGTCGGACAATGGAATATTGGCGCCGAACAACTCGCCATAGGCGGCATCATTGCGCCCGGTGCGCACCTTGAGCGCATCGGCGAAATGGAGCAGGTCGACGTTTAGGTTGGCCAGCCCCTGATAGTCCATGACCGACAGATTGAGTTCCGTTCCGGCGAGGGCGGACAGCAGCATGTTTGGTAGGCCGCCGCTGAGTGAGGCAAGGCCGGTGCCGATGGAGAAGGCCGCTGCATCGGAGCGCGCGGCAGTGGCATGGGCGCGCACATCGACGCCATCCTTGCCGACCAGCAGGCGGCCGAAGAATAGGGGGGTGCGGCGCTGGACCTGGACCTGGATCGCGCTGGCGCGTGGGTCGCCCGACACGAAGCGATTGCCGACCGCGACTGCGCTATTCTGGTCATAATAGCCGGTCTGGACCGCCACCAGGGACACGCCAGGCACGCCGCTCTTGGTCAGTAGCGCTTCGGCGGCCGATCGTCCGCCACTGCTGGCTGCCAGCGCAGCCGCATCGGCCACGCCCTGCAACTGGCGCTTGGCGAGATAGACCGATCCCAGGTCGACGGCGACCGTTGCGGCGCCGGCGAGCATGAATAGCGATCCCGCCAGCGGGACGCTGATGCCGCCGCGCTTGTCGGTGAGCAGGCGGGCCATGCGGTTGCGTGTCCGGGTCATGACGCGATCCGCACGACGGCGCTCCGCTGGATCTGGGCAGCGGGCATCGGGAAGATGGCAGCGGAGAAGAACGGTGCGTTGCTGAGATTATAGGTCAGGGTGACGGTATAATAGCCGCTATTGGAATTGGCGGCGACGCCGATTGTCTGCGCGCCCGGCAGCGGAAAGGATGGGCGACTGGCATTGACGCTTTCGTCGACCAGCGCCCGACGCTCGGTGGCGGTCATACCGGCCACGGCCGCGCGTGCCGCGTCATTGGCTGCCTGCTGCAGGCTATGGGCGGTCATCAACCAGCCGCCATAGAGCAGGATGCCGAGCAACAGGACGATCATTAGGGGAAGGGCGAAGGCGGCTTCGACAAGCACGCTGCCACGCTCATGACGGGACATGGCCTGGCCCAGTCGGGCGAGGCGAAGCACCGCATGGAGAGGAAGGTTCCGCATGTCACTCCAATAAAGGCGCAACATTCAAAAAGCGGTATGCGAAATTCACGCACCTTTTGTGCGAATTGCGTAAATCCGAGGCAGCATTTTTGGGGCTTTTCGGACATTTTGGGGTGATACTGAACGGTCTACACGGACAAATCCGCTACGACCGCTGGATTTTACATCATTGGGATCCGGCTTGGTCGTTTTCGCTCAAGCAGGGCGGAGTCATGACCAGCACAACGCCCTCCGTTCCGTAGGTGCCGCGCAACTGGACCAGCGCGCCTTCCATCGGGAGCAAGGCGCCACCATTGGTGAGCAGATGGGCCTGGACGCGGCGGTCGCCCTCGCCGCGCAATACCGCTTCCAGTTCCTGGCGGAAATGCGGCCGCTGTGGCAGGGCGATGAGGTCGGTCATATAGGCATTGATCAGGCGGGCTTCGGGCAGCCCGACCAGGGTGCAGATGGTGGCATCGACATATTCGATGAAACCCCGGTTGGAGAGGCGGGCATAGCCGACGCCGCCATGGATGCCCATTGCCTTGAGAATGGCCGATTTGACGTCGGCCAGGGGATGGCGTTGCACGTCCGACGTGATGTCGCGCAGCAGCAGGCCGATCCCGTCGGCGAAGGGAAAGGTTTCGACGTGGAGCCAGCTATCGTCGCGGAAGGGGGATGGAATATCCGCAGCACTGATTTCGCCAGACACCTGGCTATGCCGGGCATGCGCCTCGGTCAGCGTGCCGACCAGTTCTGGCAGCGCATCCCAAAGCATCTGTCCTTCCAGCCGCCGGTCCCAGCGACGTGCCATGGCCAGCGCGACCGGATTGATCAGGTCGATGCGAAAATCGGCGCGGCACAGGATCAGTCCCTGGGCCATGCGCACGGCCAGTTCGCGCAATCGATCCGGATTCTGGTCGAACTCGTCCTGGCTGGCCAGCGCCTTGAACCGGTCCAGCCCCATGAACACATGGGTTTCGCGGCCATGATGGGTTATCAGCAGGGGGTGTCGCGCGCCGATCTCGCGCCAATGGGCAAAGTTGCGGACCAGTTCCGCAGCGGTGACACTCCTGTCGCTTATGTCGTCCGGCATGGTTGACCCTCTCCCAAATCTGGGTGCATGCACGAAGACCCTCACCAACGGGTGGCGGCTACGTAATATCCCTTATGTGCGGCGAACTGGTGTTGCTTTGCGAGCAATGGTGTTCAGATAGTATCAAGAGCCGTAACTGCGCTGGAGTTCCAGGGCATCAAGCATTTTTCCGCCCGCCATGAAGACAGCGCCGGAGCAGGCGAGGGCAAGCAACTGGCCGCCCACGCCGGGATATTGATGCATATAGACGACGCCGCGCTCGCTGGCGCCCAGCGCGAGCGCGTAGATCACGAGAAAAGCCTCGAACTTGGTCTTGATCGTGAAGAGGCGTTTGATCCGTTCCATCAGACTCATCCGAGGCTTCCGTCCATCTTCTAAGGCATTAAGTCGCCCGAAAGTTGCAAATGGTCAACAAGGCTTAACCATGATTGTTCGATCCGGGCAATAAGGCGCGTGTCGGACAGGTCGTCGGGCGCAATGGTTTCGGGCCAATAGTCCGAAACGATGCGGGCGATTTCATCCAGGCGCGGCTCATCGACCAGGAAACGCGGGTCGATATCCTTTGGATCCGCGACCACGCGCAGGCGCAGGCAGGCGGGACCGCCACCATTGGCCATGGACTGACGGACATCGACGGGAATGAGGCGACGGATCGGGCCATTGCCGGCAACCATCTGTTCCAGCCAGGTCCATACCGCCGGCACGGCCTGCGCCTCGCTCGGCAGGATCAGCGCCATGGTGCCATCGGGGGGGGTGACGAGTTGGGCGTTGAACAAATAGCTCTTGATCGCATCGGCCAGACTGACGGCGCTGGCGGGCACTTCGACGATCTCCACCGACGGCAACAGCGTGCGCAACGAGGCGTAGAAGGCCTGCTTGTCGGCAAAGGCCTGTTCATGGGTGAAGAGAACGCGCTCATTGGCGACGGCGACGACGTCATTGTGGAAGGCGCCGGCAGCGATCGCCTCCTGCGACTGCTGCACGAACAGGGTGCGGGCCGGATCGAGGCCGTGAATACGGGCGACGGCCTTGCTGGCCTCGACATGCTGGCGGGCGGGGAAGGGGCCACCCGACTGGCCATAGACGAAAACCTCGACGCCCGGTGCGCCATGGCTGTCGCACAGGCGCATATGATTGGCCGCGCCTTCGTCGCCAAAGGGCGCGGGGATGGGCCCATGCACCGCAAAGGCGCGGGTGTCGGAAAAGGCGAGGCGCAGTTGCGCCAGGGTCTGGGGCCATTCATGGCTGCGATGCGCCATGGTGACGAGATTGGCGACGGTCAGGTGGGTGCGCCCGTCGGCTGTGTCGGCGGCCGGCGAGACGGTCGCGGCGTTGGCGGCCCACATCGACGAGGCCGACATGGCGGCAGCGCGGATATGCGGATCGGCATTGCTGATGTCGGTGCCCAGGGTCGCGAGCCAGGCGCCGTCAGGACGCCATTGCGGCAGGAAAATACCCTGGGCGAGGCCGAGGCGCAGATTGCCGCGCATCTTCTCTATCCCCTGCAGGGCTGCGGTGCGGGGGTGCGACACCGCGCCGGCATTGCGGGACGAGGCCAGATTGCCAAGGCTGAGGCCGGCATAATTATGGCTGGGGCCGACCAGCCCGTCGAAATTGATCTCGCGCACGCTCATGCCCGCCCCGCCATGGTGAATGCCTGTCCGACGTCCAGTTGCAGCAGCGCGGCGCTGGCCGCGTCGAGCGAGATGCTGCCATCCTCGCCCTCCTGCACATAGCCATAGGTGCAGCGATAATCGGCGAGCAGGCCGGTCGACACCAGCATCTTGTCGCCGCCCTTGTCATGGGTGGCCGCCAGCGTGACGTCGCGTGCCTGGGCCACGGTGCGGAGTTGGTCGATCTGACCCACCATGGTCGGGCCGCCGTCGAAAATGTCGACATAGCCGGCGTTCGTGAAGCCCTCGGTCTCCAGCATCCGCATAGCCGCGCGACCATTGGGATGGGGCAGGCCGATGACGGCGCGGGCGCTGTCGGTCAGCATTGCGGTGTAGATCGGCGTCTTGGGCATCAGGTCGGCGATGAACTGGTTGCCGTTGACGGCGTTGAACTCGTCGGCCTCCTGGAAATTCATGCCGAAGAAGCGGCCGGCAAGGCCGTCCCAGAAGGGCGAGCCGCCCGCTTCGTCGATCACGCCGCGCAATTCGGCAATCACCCGGTCGCCGAAGCGATCGCGATGGTTGCGGATGTAGAGATAGCGGCTGCGCGCGAGCAGCAGGCCGAGCCCCTCGGCCCGTTCGCGCGGATGGAGGAAGAGGCCGCCGACTTCGGTCGATCCTTCCAGATCGGTCGTGAGCGAGAGCATCTGGGCGCGGAAGGTGCGGGCCAGTTCGCGGCTATGCTGGGTGAGGACACCCAAGCGATAGGAGTAGAAGGGCCAGCTCTGCCCTACGGTGCTGAAGATTTGGCAGGTGCCGCGCACCTGGCCGGTCTGCGCATTGACCAGAACCAGGACGATCAGATCATCCTTGATCCCGCCATCCTGCCGGCTGAGCGCCTGTTCGGTGCGCTCCAGCTTGGCGGTCAGGGCGGCGCGATCGGGCGGCAGGTTGGTGAAGCCACCCCCGGTCAGCTTCGCCATTTCATACAGGGTCTGCAGATCGTCCGCTCGCGCGGTGCGCATGTAGAAACTCAAAAGGCGGTCCTCTCTCTCAATATTGTCCTTGGGCGATCCGCAGCAGCGCCAGCGCGGACAGTTGCGCGCGCTCGGCCAGGCTGTCGCTGATCAGAAATTCGGCGTCGCTGTGGATGCTGCCGCCGCGCACGCCCATGGTGTCGACCACCGGTACGCCGCAGGCCGCGATATTATTGCCGTCGCACACGCCGCCGGTGTCGCGCCAGCCGATGTCGAGGCCGAGGTCCGCGCCGCAGCGCCTGACCAGGCCGAACAGGCGCTCGGCCTTGGCATCCATGGGCTTAGGCGGGCGACCAAAGCCGCCGTGGAGATGCAGGCTGACGCCATGGTCGCGGGCGACATCGGCCATGGCCCGATCCAGCAAGGCGCGGGCCGCGATTTCATCGTCCGGCGTGCGCGGGCGGAAATTGACCCGCAGCACGGCATGGTCGGGCACGACATTATTGGGGCTGCCGCCGTCGATCTTGGCGGGATTGCAGGAAAAGCCGCTGCCGCTGCCGGCCTTCAGCCGCAAAGCGAGGTCGGCGGCCGCGAGCAGGGCATTGCGGCCATCGTCCGGGTTGCGGCCGGCATGGGCGCTGAGGCCGGTGACGATGATCGAGAAATTGCCGCTGCCCGCCCGCGCGCCGGCAAGCGTGCCATCGGGCAGGGCCGGTTCATAGGTGAAGGCGGCGCGCTTGCCGGCTGCGGCCTGACGGAGCAGGGCGGCGGAGGAGGGGCTGCCGACTTCCTCGTCGCTGTTGATCACGACTTGATAGCCGAGCGTCTGGGGCGCCTCGCTATGCTCGATTGCCGTCAGGGCGGCGAGCATGACGGCGATGCCGCCCTTCATGTCGGCGACGCCGGGGCCGTTGAGAATGCCGGGTTCCAGCCAGCGAAGCGTTTGGAACGCATGATCGGCCGGGAAGACCGTATCCATATGCCCCGTCAGCAGCAACTGGACCGGCGCATCGGGGCGGACGGTCAGGCGAAGATGCTGGCCATGGCGGATCACCGATGTGCGGCCATCGGGCGCCACGGTCTCGACCGGATCGGGGTCGATCAGGTCGATCGCGCCCGGCAGCACCGAAAAGGCGTCGGCGAGCGTGGTGGCCATGGTGGCGAGCCCGGTCAGGTTGCGCGATCCGCTGTTGATGCTGGCCCATGCCTCGACCTGTGCCAGCATCGGCGCGGCGGCGGCCTGTTCCAGCAGGGCGGTTTCAGGGGCTGTTACGGGCGGGTGGGTGCCGTTCATCCCGGAGGTCTATCAGAGCGCGGGCGCCTGCTCCACCCCGATCAGAAATCGTAGCTGAGGGTCAGGCGGCTGAGCGTGTCGAAGTCGCGCGCGGACAGCAGGGTCTCCGACTCATACTGCACCGTATAGGACAGGCCAGCGGACAGGCGGGTGCTCACCTTGGTTTGTAACTGTGTCAGAGAATTGACTGAAAATACGTCAGTTTCTGCGTAACCTGCAGCGGTCTGCTTGAAGGTGACATTGGGCGCCAGACGCCAGGCCAGGTCCATAGATGCACGCGCGCCCAGCTTGGTTTCGCGCGGCCCGATCACATATTTGGCATGACGGACGGACGGGCCCAAGTCTAGCGACAGGTCGATCGGCTTGCTGACGATCACCTTGTAACCGATACCGGCCGAGGCGGTGTAGCGCTCGTCATAGCCGATCGAGGGATCGCGTTCGAACTGGGTCAGGCCATAGGCGAAACCGCGCGGGTCGAACTGATAGCGCGGTTCATAGCTGGCGGTGTAGCGCTCGCGCGAGGTGACGCCATTGGCGCGGCGATAATCGACCGTGGCGCTGAGCTTATGGCTCCATTCCAGCCCTTCGCGCTTGACCTGCGCCGCGGCGCTGATGCCGATTTCGCTGGTCGAACCGGTCGAGCGGAAGCCGCCGGCTTCCAGCTTGCCGGTCCATAATTCGGTGAAGCGTGCCTCGCGAATCACCGTGTCATGGGTCGCCTTGGTTCGTTCCTTCCAGCTGTTGACCATCTGCTGGATCTGGTCGGCCGATTGCGGATTGGTCTGCTTGGCGATCTTGGCGACGGTCGCAATTTCCGTCTCATTGCCATTGGCAATCGCCGCCTCCAGCATCTCGCGGACGGATGGCGGCAGCAGCGCAGGCGCATTGGCCCAAGCCTGGGTGGCAAAGAGTAGGGGCAGGATAGCCAGACAGTGACGCATGCCGCAGTCATAGCGAACCGACCGGGGATTTTAAGCCCCCATCAGATCAAGTCGTGGAATTCCTGCAATATGTCGCGGTAAAGCTTGCGCTTGAACGGCACGATCAGCTCCGGCAGCGTTTCGGGCGCAGCCCATTTCCACTCCCGGAATTCGGGATGCTTGGTCCGGATGTCGATATCGCTGTCCTTGCCCAGGAAGCGGGCGAGGAACCAGATCTGGCGCTGGCCACGATATTTGCCGCCCCACAGCTTGCCGATCAGTTCAGGCGGCAGATCATAGAAATGCTCGTCGCGGCTCTTGGCGATGATTTCGACATGTTCGGGCGTGATCCCGGTCTCTTCGCCCAGCTCACGCAGCGCTGCCGTCTTGGCGTCTTCGCCATCGTCGATCCCGCCCTGTGGCATCTGCCAGGCTTCCACCACATTATCGAGGCGCTGACCCACGAAGACCTTGCCCGCCATGTTGACCAGCATGATCCCGACGCACGGCCGGTAATTCAGTTCTGCATTATCTGGCATCGACGCCATGTCTTTCCCTGCATCGCTGCAGCCATGGCCGGTTGGCGGCGCATGGCTAGTGTATTGGGCTCCAGAATAGGCGGCGGCGATGCGCGCGTCCATTGGCCGAATCGACATTCATCGGATTTGCCGGGCATCTCCCGGAAGGGCGCGGAAAATTCATTTGGAACCGGGGTGCTAGGCAGGCATTGGGCGGTCATGCCTTCCCCCATCATCATCTGGTTCCGCCAGGATCTCCGCCTCTCGGATCAGGCGGCGCTCGCCGCCGCCGCGCAGGCCGGCCCGGTCATTCCGCTCTATATCCTTGATGATGAAAGCCCGCGCCAATGGGCGATGGGTGGTGCGTCGCGCTGGTGGCTGCATCACAGCCTTGCCAGCCTGGACGAGCGATTGAGGGCGAAGGGATCGCGGTTGATCTTGCGGCGCGGACGATGTGCCGATGTGCTGGCGCAGGTGGCCAAGGAAAGCGGCGCGCAGGTGGTGCATGCCATCCGCCATCATGAGCCCTGGTGGCGCAACGCCGAAAAGGCGGTGGCAAGGCAGATCGACCTGCGGCTTCATGACGGCGGACTGCTATTGCCAGTGGAGGCGGTGCGGACGGGTGGCGGGACGCCCTATCGCATCTACACGCCCTTTTCTCGCGCGGTGATGCTGCACATGCCACCCGCGCCACCACAGCCCGCGCCGCAGCGGATCGAGGTGCCATCGCACTGGCCGGACAGCGACAGGCTGGAAGGCTGGAACTTGTTGCCGCGCGACCCGGACTGGGCGAGCGGCTTCCCTGCCGACTGGTCGCCGGGCGAAGAGGGGGCAAAGCGCTATCTCGACAGTTTTCTGGGAGAAGTCGGAGACTATGCGGTCGCGCGCGATCTGCCGTCGCAGGAGGGAACGTCCCGCCTGTCCCCGCATCTTCATTTCGGGGAGATTTCGCCGGCCAAGGTCTGGCATCGGGTGGCGCAGGCGCCGGGCGACGCGACCATCTATCTCAAGGAACTGATCTGGCGCGATTATGCCCATAATCAGGTCTGGGCCTTGCCGACCTATGGATCGGAAAATGCCCAGCCGGCCTTCGACGCCATGCGCTGGCGCGATCTGCGCGAGGCGCGAGTCGACTGGACGGCGTGGAAACGGGGGCAAACCGGTTATCCGATCGTCGATGCCGGCATGCGCCAGCTCTGGCAGACGGGTTGGATGCACAATCGGGTGCGGATGATCGCGGCCAGTTTCCTCATCAAGCATCTGCTGATCGACTGGCGCCATGGCGCGCGCTGGTTCTGGGACACGTTGGCCGACGCGGATTATGCTAATAACAGCGTCAATTGGCAGTGGGTGGCGGGCAGCGGCGTCGATGCCAATCTCTTCACCCGGATCATGGCGCCGCTGACCCAGTCGGACAAGTTCGATGCCGCCGACTATATCCGCCAATGGGTACCGGAACTGGCGCATCTGGACGATCGCGTCATCCATGATCCGGATTTTCATGGGGTTAGGCCATCATCCTATCCCGAAAAGCGGATCGGCCATCGCGAGGGGCGCGAGCGTGCGCTGGCGGCCTATCGCCAGATGAAGGGGTGATTGCAGCGACGCGCGGCATGGGGCAGAAAGAGGCCCGATGAATGCAGTCGACCCCCGTCGCGGCAAGGCCGCATTGTCGATCCGGCGCCCGCCGGCAGACCGGACGCCGGGATGGCGGGCGCGCCTGTTCGCGCCGCTTTTCCATCGGATGCTCGATCGCGTCGACCAAGGACTGGAGCAGGGTTCGCTGGATGCGACTTTGCCGGACGGCACGCGCCGGATGCTGGGCGGACGGGCGCCGGGGTTCGACTGTGTCGTGGACCTGGTCGACTGGCGCGCCTTGGTGCGACTGGCGATGGGTGGCTCGGCGGGCTGGTATCGCGCCTGGGCGGCGGGCGAGTGGCGCAGTGCCGATCCGGTTCCGCTGTTCGCTCTGTTCATGGCCAATGCGGTATCGCTGGGGCGCGTCGCGCGACCCCATGGGCCGGCCCGTTGGGCAGGGCGATTGTTGCACTGGGCGCGGCGGAATAGTCGTAATGGCTCGCGCCGGAACATCGCTTTCCATTATGATCTGGGCAATGACTTCTACGGCCTGTGGCTGGACCTGAACATGCATTATTCCAGTGCCTTGTTCCTCAATCCTGAGGATCGAATCGAAAGCCTGGAACGGGCGCAGCAGCGCAAGGTGGACGCCCTGCTGGATCGGCTGGACCTGCGTGACGGGCAGGCGCTGCTGGAAATCGGATGCGGCTGGGGCGGCCTCGCCGAACAGGCGATGGAACGCTGCGCCATCCAATATGACGGGCTGACCCTGTCGGTCGAGCAGGCTGATTATGCGCGCGATCGGCTGGGATCGGGCGCGCAGGTTCATCTGACCGATTATCGCGACGCACAGGGGCGGTATGAGGCCATCGCCAGCGTGGAAATGGTGGAGGCCGTCGGCCAACATTATTGGCCCGACTATCTGGATGCGGTCGCACGCCTGCTGAAGCCCGGTGGGCGCGCCGCGATCCAATATATTTTGATCGATGATGCGATCTTCGATCATTATGCGCGCGGCGCCGATTTCATCCAGACCTACATCTTCCCTGGCGGCATGCTGATATCCGAAAGTCGCTTTCGGGCCTTGGCGCAGGAACGCGGGCTGGAATGGTGCGACGTGCGTCGTTTTGGCGACCATTATGCCGAAACGCTGCGCCGCTGGCGCGAGCGGTTCGACCGGGCGATCGAGGAAGGGCGATTGCCGGCCAGTTTCGACCAGCATTTCGTGGGCTTGTGGCGCTATTATCTGATGTACTGCGAAGGCGGTTTCCGGGGCGGCACCATTGATGTCGCCCAGGTCACGCTGATGAAGTCGGCAGCTTAACCCTCGACGCGCAGGCGATGGCCGTTCGGGGCATCGCTCAGCACCAGATCATGGATGGCCCTGGCGACCGTTTCCGGTCCCTTGAGCGTTGCGGGGTCTTCGCCGGGGAAGGCGCGGGCGCGCATCGCGGTGCGGGTGGCGCCGGGATCGACGATATGGGTGCGGATGGCGGAGATGTTCTTCATCTCCTCGCCATAGGCGCCGACCAGCGTTTCGAGTGCGGCCTTGGACGCGCCATAGGCGCCCCAATAGGCGCGCGGGGTGGCGCCGACCGAGGATGTCAGGGCAATGACCCGCGCGTCGGCGCTGGCCCGCAGCATCGGATCAAAAGCGGCGATCAGCGCCTGGGGCGCAGCGATGTTGAGCATCAGCAGCCGGGCAAATTCCTTGGCATCGATTGCGGGAACCGATGCCAGCGATCCAAGCGTGGCGGCGTTGAGGACGAGGATGTCGAGCGCCTTCCAGCGACCCGAAATGGCCTGGGCCAGGCGGCCGATGCTTTCGCCGTCGATAAGGTCGAGCGGTGCGATGGTGGCGCTGCCGCTGGCCTGATGAATGCGATCTTCCACCTCTTCCAGTCCGCCGCTGGTGCGCGCGGTCAGGATCACATGGGCGCCGGCTGCGGCCAGCGCTTCCGCCGTGGCGGCGCCGATGCCCCGGCTGGCGCCGGTGACGAGCGCAAGTTTTCCGAACAGCGGCAAGGTATCAGACATCGGCTCTCCGTTCGCCCCGACCGATGCCGGGTGTCGTCGTGGGAAAAGGAAAGGGCGGGGTCGTGCGACCCCGCCCGGTCGGGCCTTGCCCGTGGATCAGGAGACCCGTTCTGCCAGCAGTTCGAACTGGTTTTCGACCACCGCTTCATCCTGGTCGGTGAGCTTGGTCGGATAGTCGCCGGTGAAGCAGGCGTCGCAATATTGCGGACGGATGTCGGCGCGCTTCGCCTCGCCCAGCGCCTTGTACAGGCCGTCGATCGAGATGAAGGCCAGGCTGTCGGCGTGGATGAAGTCCTGCATGCCGCCAATGTCCAGCTTGTGCGCCAGCAGCTTGGTGCGCTCGGGCGTATCGACGCCATAGAAGCAGCTATGCTTGGTCGGCGGCGATGCGATGCGCATATGCACTTCGGCCGCGCCCGCTTCGCGCATCATCTGCACGATCTTCAGCGAGGTGGTGCCGCGAACGATCGAGTCGTCGATCAGCACGATGCGCTTGCCCTGGATGAGGGCGCGGTTTGCATTATGCTTCAGCTTGACGCCCAGATGGCGGACCTTGTCGCCCGGCTGGATGAAGGTGCGGCCGATATAGTGCGACCGGATGATGCCCAGTTCGAACGGGATGCCCGATTCCTGCGCATAGCCGATGGCGGCCGGCACGCCGCTGTCGGGCACCGGGATGACATAGTCGGCCTCGACCGGATTTTCGATCGCCAGCTGCGCGCCGATCGCCTTGCGGACCGAATAGACGCTGGAATTGTCGATGATCGAATCGGGGCGGCTGAAATAGACATGCTCGAAGATGCAGGGACGCGGATGCACTTCGCCGAACGGGCGGATCGAGCGCATTTCGCCATCCTTGGTGACGATCACGAGTTCGCCCGGATCGATCGAGCGGACATAGTCGGCGCCGACCACGTCGAGCGCGACGGTTTCCGAAGCGAAGATAGTCGAATCGCCCAGTTTGCCCATCACCAGCGGGCGGATGCCGAGTGGATCGCGGCAGGCGATCATGCCCTCGGGGGTCATCACGATCAGCGAATAGGCGCCTTCGATCTGCTTGAGCGCATCGATGAACTTGTCGAGCAGGGTGCGATAATTGGACGTCGCGACCAGATGGATGATGACTTCGGTGTCGGAGGTCGACTGGAAGATGGAGCCGCGGCGGATCAGTTCGCGCCGGACCTTCATCGCGTTGGAGATGTTGCCGTTATGGGCAACCGCGAAACCGCCGGAATTGAGTTCGGCATAGAGCGGCTGGACGTTGCGCAGCGAGGTTTCGCCGGTGGTCGAGTAACGGACATGGCCGCAGGCCGTGTCGCCGGGAAGGCCCCGAATCACCTCGTCGCGGTCGAAATTGCCGGCGACATGGCCCATGGCACGATGGGTATGGAAATCATGCCCGTCCCAGCTGGTGATGCCTGCCGCTTCCTGGCCGCGATGCTGCAGGGCGTGAAGGCCGAGCGCTACCATCGCGGACGCGGTTTCTGCGCCGGATACGCCAAAAATGCCGCATTCTTCGCGCAACTTGTCGTCGTCGAAAGGATTCGTCGTAATCATGGGTGTGAGCGGGTCCATTGCCGTTCCTGACCACCCCTCTGGGGCGACCTTTCGCGCGCATATAGTCCCTCCCGCTCGATTTGTCGCCTGCCTGTAACAAAAAAGCGTGGCCAATCGTGGCAACGCTGCGTTTTGCTGGCTTTTCCATGGGCTAAACGGCCACTGGCGTTGACGTTCGGGTGTCGCTAAGAAACCTGTACTCATGCACCGTTTTGCCAATCCCGCCCGCTTCCTGAAGATCGCCCGTCCGATGACGGGCTGGCTGTTCTGGCCCGGCCTCGTGCTGCTGCTGGCCGGCTGCGCTTCGGGTCTGTTCCTGACGCCGGCGGATTATCTGCAGGGCGATACGGTGCGCATACTCTATATTCATGTGCCGGCCGCGTGGCTGGGCATGGCGGGCTGGACCGGCATCGCCGTGTCCGGCCTGATGCAACTGGTGTGGCGCCATCCGCTGGCTTCCGTAGCCGGCCGCGCGATCGCGGCGCCGGGCGCGCTGTTCACCGCCATCTGCCTGATGACCGGTTCGATCTGGGGCCGGCCGACCTGGGGCACCTGGTGGGAATGGGACGGGCGCATGACATCGATGCTGGTGCTGCTCTTCCTCTATCTGGGCTATATCGCCCTGGCCAATGCATCGGCGCGGCAGGGACAGGGCGGGGTCAGCCCGGTGACCGCGATCTTCGGCCTGGTCGGCGCGATCAACATCCCGATCATCAACCGTTCGGTGGTCTGGTGGAACAGCCTGCACCAGGGGCCGAGCATCACGATGCGCGGATCGAGCATCGACGGATCGTTGCTCTGGCCGCTGGGCCTGACGCTGTTCGGCTTCACCTTGTTGTTCGCCGCGATCGTGCTGATGCGGATGCGGGCAATTTTGGCACAAAATAAGGTCGAGGCGCGGATGCAGCGCCTGACGAGAGGGTAGAGATGAACCAATGGGCTTTCGTGATCGCCGCCTATGCCGTGACGGCGGTGGGTACGGCGATCGTCACCATCGTTAGCTGGCGCGCGATGCGATCGGCCGAACGTCAGGCCGAGCGGCTGTCTGACCGGACATGAAGGCCAAGCATCAACGGCTGATCCTGGCGCTCGCGGCGCTGGTGGCGATCATCGGCGCCGGGCTGCTCGCCGTATCAGCGCTGAAGGACGAAGCGGCCTATTTCTACGCGCCCAACGACGTGAAGACCAAGGGCGTGGATCCCGGCAAGGCGATCCGTCTGGGCGGCATGGTGGTGAAGGGCAGCCTCAAGCGCGCGGCCGATGGCGTGACGATCGATTTCGACGTGACCGACGGCAAGGCGACCGTGCCGGCGACCTTCAGCGGCATCGCGCCCGACCTGTTCAAGGAAGGCAGCGGCGTGGTCGCGGAGGGCGCTTTTGACCGGCAGGGGCGGTTCGTCGCCACCAATTTGCTGGCCAAGCATGACGAGCGCTACATGCCCCGCGAACTGGACGGCATGACCTATAATGAAACCACGCATGAGATGAAGGCCGCACCATGATCGCCGAAGCCGGTCTCGCTGCCCTGTGGTTTGCCGCGGTCCTCGCGCTGCTTCAGCTGTTTCTGGTCGGCATGGGGCTGGCGGGCGGCAAGGGCGAGGTGCTGGGCGCCGTCCGACCTGTCGCTGTTTTGCAGGGTGTGCTGACGGCAGCCGCCTTTGTCGCTTTGATCAGCCTGTTCCTGCGGTCCGACATGTCGGTGCTGCTGGTGGCGACCAACAGCCATTCGGCCAAGCCCTGGCTCTACAAGTTCGCCGGAACCTGGGGCAACCATGAAGGGTCGATGCTGCTCTGGGTCACGGTGATGGCCGTCGCCGGCGCGGCGGTGGCGCTGTTCGAGCGCGCGTTGAAGCGCGACGCGCATATGGCGACGCTGGGGGCGCAGGCGGCAATCAGCCTGGGCTTCTACGCTTTCCTGCTCTTCTCCTCCAATCCCTTCGCCCGCATTTCCCCGGCACCGGCGGACGGGCAGGGGCTCAATCCGCTGCTGCAGGATCCTGGCCTCGCCTTCCATCCGCCGACGCTCTATCTCGGCTATGTTGGCCTGTCGGTCGCCTTTTCCTTCGCGGTCGGGGCCTTGCTGACGCGGCAGGTGGATGCGGCCTTTGCTCGCGCCATGCGCCCCTGGGTGCTGGCCGCCTGGGTCATGCTGACGCTTGGCATCACCGCGGGCAGCTATTGGGCCTATTATGAACTGGGCTGGGGCGGCTGGTGGTTCTGGGATCCGGTCGAAAATGCATCGCTGATGCCCTGGCTGGCGGCGACCGCGCTGCTGCACAGCGTGACCGTGCTGGCGACCCGCGACGCGCTGCGCGCCTGGACGGTGATGCTGGCCGTCGTCGCCTTCTCCATGTCGATGGTCGGCACTTTCCTGGTCCGCTCGGGCATATTGACCAGCGTCCATGCCTTCGCCGTCGATCCGGAGCGGGGCAGCTTCATCCTGGCATTGCTGGCACTCTATATCGGCGGCGCTTTGGCCTTGTTCGGCTGGCGGATCGGCACGGTGCGCGAGGGCGCGCCGTTCGAACTGGTCAGCCGCGAAACCTTCCTGGTGGTCAACAACCTGTTGCTTTCGGTGATCCTCGGGCTGGTGCTGATCGGCACGCTTTACCCGCTGATGACCGAAGCATTCGGACACAAGGTGTCGGTTGGCGCGCCCTATTTCGATCGCATTGCCGGACCAATCGCGCTCATCCTGCTGATCGTCATGGCGGCAGGGCCGCTCACCCGCTGGCGCCGGGATCAGGCGCGCGCTGTGGCCGGGCGCATGCTCGTTCCGGCGGCGGTCGCACTGGCGGCCGTGGTGCTGGTTGGTGCGCTCGCCTGGGGCCGGATCGGGCTGTTGCCCTATTGCGGGCTGGTGGTGGCGCTGGCCGTCGGCGTGGGATCGCTCGCGCCGCTGTGGAAGCGTAATCTGCGCCGCACCCCGCTCTTCACCTATGGCATGGTGATCGCGCATCTGGGCTGTGCCGTCAGCCTGGCGGGCATGGCCTGCGATTCGGCGTTCACGGTTGAGAAGCTTGTGGCAGTCCGGCCGGGCAACAGCATCGAGACGGCCGGCTGGACGCTGCGCTTCCAGCGTATCCTGCCGCTTGCTGGCGACAATTGGACGGCGTTGCAGGCGGACGTCATTGCGGAACGGAGCGGCCGCGCGGTCGTGATCCATCCGCAATCACGCTTCTTCGCCTCGCCGCCGACGACCACGACCGAGGCAGCTCTGCTGACCCGGTGGAATGGCCAGCTCTATGTCGTGCTGGGGCAGGAAGCCGATGCTGGCCGCTGGCAGATGCGGATCTGGTGGAAGCCGTTCGTGACGCTGATCTGGCTGGGTGGCATCATGATCGCGCTGGGCGGCCTGCTGGCGCTGGTCGGGCGAGAGCGGCGCGGCTGGCTGATGAAATGGCGTGCGCGGAGGGCAATGGCATGAGGAAGCTGCTGATCTGGCTACCGCTTGTCCTGTTCCTCGGCTTCTTCGCGCTGTTCGCCACCGGCCTGTTCAAGCCGGATGACCGTGTCATCACCTCCAAGCTGATCGGCCAGGCTTTGCCGGCCTTCACCCTGCCGGCTGCTGCCAGCGATCGGCCGGCGCTTGCCAGCACACAATTGGCGGATGGCAAGCCGCGCCTGCTCAACATCTTTGCCAGCTGGTGCATTCCCTGCGCGGCGGAGGCGCCGCAACTGATGGCGCTCAAGCAGGCTGGGGTAGCGATAGACGCGATCGCGATCCGCGATGCCCGGCCCGATGTCGACGCCTTCCTGGCGTGCAACGGCAATCCCTATAGCCGGATCGGCCTGGATGCGCGCAGTGGCGTGCAGATCGCACTGGGCTCGTCAGGCGTGCCGGAAACCTTCGTGATCGATGGCAAGGGCAGGATCGCCTATCAGCATATTGGTGACATCCGCGCCGATGACGTGCCGATGCTGCTGCAACGGCTGAAGGACGCGCAATGATGAGGGGGCTGCTTTCTCTTCTCCTGCTGATGCTGGCGGCGCCGGTTCAGGCGCAGACCGCCCTGCCGCCGGCGCCCTATGCCGACCGGCAGCTTGATGACCCGGCGCTGGAGCGCAAGGCGAAGGCGCTGATGGAAACCATCCGCTGCCTCACCTGCCAGAGCCAGTCGATCGCCGATTCGAACGCCAGCATGGCCGGCGACATGCGCTCCGAGATACGCGAGCGGATCAGGGCGGGAGAGGAGCCTGAGCATATCAGGCGCTGGCTGATCGAGCGCTATGGCGATTGGGTCAGCTATGAGCCGACGGCCGCGCCGATCCTCTGGCCGCTCTGGGCGGCGCCGATCGTCCTGCTCGCATTGGGGCTGTTGTTGATGCGCGGACGGATCAAGCGGAGGCCGCGGGCATGACGGGCTGGATCATCGCTTTCGGCATCGCCATCCTCGCCATGGCGGCGCTCTGCTTCATCGGGCGCATCCCGCGCGTGACGCGGGAGATCGTTGCAGCGGCTTTGCTGGTCGGCCTCGCGGGCTATGCCTGGCAGGGGCATCCCGGCCTTGCCGGCGCGCCGCGACAGGTCGCAGCCGAGAAGGAAGCGCAGTTCGACGAGAAGCTGGCGGAGCGACGCCGCAGCCTGGCGGAGCGCTATGGCCCGGCCGGCCAATGGCTGATCATGTCGGATTCCTACGGGCGGCGCGGCCTGACCAAGGAGGCAGCCAATGTCCTGCTCTCCGGCCTCAAGCAGGCGCCGGAAGACGCCAATCTGTGGCTGGGCATGGGCAATGCGCTGGTCGCGCATGCCGATGGCGTGGTCGCGCCGGCGGCGGACTATGCCTATCGCCAGGCGTTGCGGCTTGACCCGGAGGGGCCGGCGCCGCGCTATTTCTATGGCCTTGCCCTCGCCCAGGCTGGCCAGTTGGATGCCGCGCGCAAACAATGGTTGCCGTTGGCGCAATCGGCGCCCGAAGGCAGCAAGATCAAGGCGGAACTGCAGGCCAATATCGCGCGTATCGACGCCATGCTGGCAATGGATGCGGCTTCGCGATGATCCGCATCGGGGCGATCATTGCGTGAACCCTGTGCCCATGGTAGGGGCCGGCGGTTTGCTGGGCTCCGTCCTTGGAATGAGAATTGCCCTGGCAAGGGTTGCGACATGATATTGATGATCGAGCATTTCCTTCATGGCTGATGACAGCGCGGTCGCCGTCCCCGAAGACGGCGAGCAGGATGGGCATGGCCATGCCCGCCAGAAAGCCACGGCCAAGCTGGTCGTCGGCGCGATCGGTATCGTCTTCGGCGATATCGGCACCAGCCCGCTCTACGCCTTCCGCGAAACTTTTGCGGGGCACCATCATCTCGACCTCGATCCCGACCATATATTGGGCGTCATCAGCCTGATGTTCTGGTCGATGATGCTGGTTGTGACGCTCAAATATGTCAGCATCATCATGCGCGCCGACAATAAGGGCGAGGGCGGTAGCCTGGCGCTGCTGGCGCTGATCAACGGCCGGACCAAGACGCAGCGCTGGTCGCGCGGGATCGTGCTGCTGGGTGTGTTCGCGACGTCGCTCTTCTACGGCGATTCGATGATCACGCCGGCGGTTTCCGTGCTGTCGGCGGTGGAAGGCCTGGCGGTCTATAATGCCAATCTGGCGCCGGCGATCCTGCCGGTCGCGGTGCTGATCCTGCTCGGCCTGTTCTGGATCCAGGGTCTGGGGACCAACAAGGTCGCGACCCTGTTCGGGCCGATCATGCTGATCTATTTCGTGACGATCGCATCGCTCGGCCTGCTCAGCATCGTCAAGACGCCGGGCATTCTCTACGCCTTCAATCCCTATTGGGCGGTGATGTTCTTTGCCACCGATCCGCTGCCCGCCTTCCTGGCGCTGGGCTCGGTCGTGCTGGCGGTGACGGGCGCCGAAGCGCTCTATGCCGATATGGGCCATTTCGGCCGCAGCCCGATCCGCGTGTCCTGGCTGATCTTCGTCCTGCCAGCGCTGATGCTCAACTATATGGGGCAGGGCGCGCTGCTCTTCCGTGAGGGCGCCGCGGCGCTGCACAGTCCCTTCTACAATCTCGCGCCGCAATGGATGCAGTTGCCGCTGATCGGCCTTGCCACGCTGGCGGCGATCATCGCGTCGCAGGCGGTCATATCCGGCGCTTTCTCGGTCACGCAGCAGGCGATCCAGCTCGGCTTCATGCCGCGTCTGCGGATCGAGCATACCAGCGCCTCGACGGCCGGCCAGATCTACATTCCCCTGATCAACTGGGGGTTGATGGTCATGGTCATCCTGCTGGTGCTGGTCTTCAAGACCTCGTCCAACCTGACCGCGGCTTATGGCATTGCCGTCACCGGTGCGATGTTCATCGACAATGTGCTGCTGACCGTGGTGCTCTATCGGCTGTGGCACTGGAAATGGTATTATGCCGCGCCGTTGCTTGCCGTCTTCTACCTGGTCGATGGCGCCTATCTGGCGGCCAATCTGACCAAGGTGCCCGACGGCGGCTGGTTCCCGCTGCTGATCGGCTTCGTCGTCTTCACCTTGCTGACCACCTGGTCGCGCGGGCGCCGGCTGGTGCAGGAACGGCTGCGCGAGGCAGCGATGCCGATCCCGGTATTCGTGGCTTCGGCCGCCAACAGCGCCGTGCGCGTGCCGGGCACCGCTGTTTTCATGACTTCGACGCCCGATGGCGTGCCGCATGCGCTGCTGCATAATCTCAAGCACAACAAGGTGCTGCACGAGCGGGTGATCCTGTTGACGGTCAAGATCAAGGATGTGCCCGTGGTCGAGGATGACGGCCGGTGCAAGCTGGAGGATCTGGGCCGCGGCTTCTTCCGTCTGGTGCTGCAATATGGCTTCATGCAGGAGCCGGATGTTCCGGCCGCGCTCAAGAATGTTACCGGCTGCGGCCAGGCGTTCAAGATGATGGACACCAGCTTCTTCCTGGCGCGCCAGACGCTGCTGCCTTCGGCCAATCCCGGCATGCCGCTGTGGCGCGAGAAGATTTTTGCCTGGATGCTCCGCAACGCGGAAAGCGCGATGGAGTTCTTCCGCCTGCCGACCAATCGCGTGGTCGAACTGGGTAGCCAGGTCGAGATTTGACCGGCCTTTAGAAAAGCTGCATCTGCGCGCCTTCGGGCGACCGGAACAGGTCGGTGCGGACGCTGATCCGCGCCTGCCCCAGATTGGCCTTGCGCCGTGCCTTGATGAAGCGGGTGCGGGTCAGGTCGGCCCAGACGCCCTGGCCGCGCATCCGGCTGCCGAAATCGGGATCATTGTCGCGCCCGCCGCGAATGTCCCGGATCATCGCCATCACCTTGGCGGCGCGATCGGGATAATGGGTTTCCAGCCAAGCGCGAAACAGTGGCGCGACCTCATGCGGCAGGCGGACCAGGATGTAGTTGACGTCCTGCGCGCCGGCCATGGCGAGCCGCGCCACCACCTGTTCGATCTCATGATCGTTGATCGCCGGGATGATCGGCGACATGTTTGCCGATACCGGCACGCCAGCTTCGGCCAGTCGGGCGATGGTGGCGATCCGTCGCTCGGGATGGGGCGCGCGCGGCTCCAGTGTGCGCGCGACCTTGGGATCGAGCGAGGTGACCGAAATCATCACCGCGACCAGATTGTCGCGCGCCAGATCGGCAAGCAGGTCGATGTCGCGCAGGATGCGGTCGGACTTGGTGGTGATGAAGACCGGATGGCGGCATTCCACCATCACCTCCAGCAATTGGCGGGTGATCCCCCAATCCTTCTCGATCGGCTGATAGGGATCGGTATTCGTGCCCATGGCGATCGGCGAGACGCTGTAGTTCCGGTGCGACAATTCCTTGCGCAGCAATGTCGCTGCATCCGGCTTGGCGAACAGGCGCGTCTCGAAGTCGAGCCCCGGCGACAGATCATGATAGGCGTGGGTCGGGCGGGCAAAGCAATAGATGCAGCCATGCTCGCAGCCGGCATAGGCGTTGATCGACTGGGAGAAGGCGATGTCGGGCGACGCGTTGCGCGAGATGATCGTGCGCGGCGTAATCAGCGAAACGCTGGTGCGCAGTTTCTGGGCCGGTCCGTCGATCGCTTCCACGGCGTCGAGCCAGTCGCCGTCCGCCTCGCGCGCGGCCAGGTTGAACCGGCTGCTGGCCTGGTTGTGCGTTGCGCCGCGTCCGGGGATAATTGCCATTTTGAAATAAAAACATATCAGGAACTTATTGACAAGGTCGCTTCCGACGCGTCATGGCTGGCCCCTTGAAAGCAGGGGGAAATATCATGCGTGCTTGGTGGCTTGTTCCGGCTCTGATGTTGATGGCAGGCGCGGCCGATGCCGCGACGCCGACGACGGATTGTGCCGCAAATATGGTCTGCGCCAGCCGGCCCCAGTCGGTGGTCGATGCGTTGCAGGCGGCAGGTTACAAGGCGGCGCTGACCAAGAGCAAGTCGACCGGTAACCCGATGATCGAGAGCGCTGCCAGCGGTTATAACTTCACCATCTATTTCTATGGCTGCGAAGAGATGAAGGACTGCAACTCGTTGCAGTTCGGTATCAATTTCGCAGATGATGGCGGCAACACGGTCGAACTGGCGAACAAGTGGAACCAGTCCAAGCGCTTCATCCAGATGTCGCTGGCCGACGACAAGACGCTGGACGTGTCCTATGACGTCAGCACGATCGGCGGTCTCAACCAGGAGAATTTCGCCGACGTGGTCGACTGGTGGTCAGTTATGCTCGGCGAACTCAGCAAATTCTTCAAGGAGAACCCGGCGCCCACGCTCAAGAAGTAAGGGCGCGTAGAGACTGTTTGAGAAAGCCCGTTCCGCCCCGCTCCCCCGCCCAACCACCCGATCCAGTGTCATCCTGTCGGGTGGTTGGGCGGGGGAGCGGGCTGGAACCGTAACGAAAAATCGCCCTTTCGCGATTTTTCAAACAGCCGCTCAGCGCTCGGTGAGGCGTGGCATCAGCTCGACGAAATTGCAGGGACGGAACCGGCTGTCGAGCTGGCTGGCGAGAATGCCGTCCCAGGCATCCCGCACCGCGCCAGTCGAACCGGGCAGCGCGAAGATATAGGTGCCGCGCGCGACGCAGGCGGTGGCGCGCGACTGGATGGTCGAGGTGCCGATCGACTGATAGCTGAGCCACCGAAACAGCTCGCCGAAACCGGGAATTTCCTTGTCCTGCACCTGAGCGAGGGCTTCGGGCGTGACGTCGCGGCCGGTGACGCCGGTGCCGCCGGTGGTCAGGATCACGTCAACCTGCGGATCGTCGATCCAGGCGTGAAGGCGCGCGACGATGGCGCTGCGATCATCGGTGACGATCAACCGGTCGGCCAGGATATGGCCCGCGCCGGTCAGGCGATCGACCAGCGTATTGCCGGACCGGTCATCGGCCAGGGTGCGGGTGTCGGAAACGGTCAGGACGGCGATGCGGACGGGCAGGAAGGTCCGGCCCTCATCGATCGGCATCAGTCCGATCCGCCGGCGATCATCGCCCGGCCATCGGCCTTGCTGAGACGCACTAGCTTGACGCCCTTGGCATTGGGGAAGGTTGGCCACATGCCTTGCGCCATGCCGGTCAGGCAATCCGCCTCGCCCTTCGCCTGGATCTGGTACATCCAATAGTTGCGCATGACGATGTTCACATAGGCGCGGGTTTCATAATAGGGCAGGGATTCGATGAAGAGCAGCGGATCGCCCTTGTCCTTCACCTCGCTGTTCCAGCGTTCGACCGGCAGCGGGCCGGCATTATAGGCGGCCATCACCTTGGGCAGCAGGCCGCCGGTCGCGCTCATGTCGCGCAGCGATTCCAGATAGCGCTGGCCATATTCCATGTTGGTGGACGGCACGAACAATTGCGATGCGTTCGACAGGCCGACATCGCCGGCGGTTCCGGGGCGCACCTGCATCAGGCCGCGGGCGCCGGCGCTGGAGACGACGTCCGAACGGAAGCCGGATTCCTGCAGCGTATGGGCGTAGATCAGCGAGGGGTCGACGCGCCAGCCGCCGTCCGGCCGCCAGGCCGGCGCCGGGAAGCGGGCGAAGCTGTCGGGCTGCTTGCCGGCCGGGCCATTATGGGCGAGCCAGAGCTGGGTTGCGGGCAGATTAAGCGCGCTGGCCAGGCGCAGCAGCGCATCATATTGGGCGGTGCCACCCAGCTTCGCCTGATAGCGCAATATCTCGTCGGCGCGGCCATTCTCGCCAATATCGGCCAGCGCGATCGCGCTGCGGACATTGGGACTGTCCTTGAGCTGGCGCCAGTCATTGTCGCTGAAGCGCGCATTCATGGTCGCCCCGCCCAGTGGCATGCCCAGGCTCTCGCGGGCGAGCAGGCCATAGAAGGTCTCGTCGGATCGCGCCGCGAGCTTCAGCATATTCTCGACCTTCTCGGCCTCGCCGCAGACCATATAGGCGCGCGATGCCCAATAGGCGCCGGCCGCGCGCATGTCCGCGTCGCCCGCCAGCGCGGCGACATTGGCGAAGGCCGGGGCGGCAGCGCGGCAATCATTCTGGCGCCAGGCGGCCAGGCCCGTCGTCCAGTGAGCCTGCACAGTCCAGTCGCCGCCGGTACGGGTTTCGAGCGCGCGCGCGGCCATACGGCGCGCGTTGAGATCGTCGCTTTCGATATAATAGGCCCAGGCAACACGCTGGCGCACCTCGGTCAGGCCTTCGGGCGTCAGCCCGGCTTCGCCGGCGGCAAGCAGCCCTTCCGCGCCGGCCGGATCGTCATTCTTGATGAAGGTCAGGATCTGGGCCGACAGGCTCTGGGCCAGAACGTCCGTCTTGCTGCCGCTGACATATTGGCGGCGCGGGGCGGAGCCCAGCCATACCAGCTTCTGCACCTGCGGCAGATCGGGCAGGATGGTCGCGCCGCGCTTCTGCGCCAGGCGGGAAAGCTGGTCGGCCTTGGGCAGCCAGGCTGCCTTGTTGACGAGGTCGAGCAGGTCGAACAGCTCGACGCGCGGCGACCCCTTGGCAAGATAGAGTTCCGACAGGGCCAGCGGACGAACCGCATCCTGCGGGTCGAGTGCCAGGATCATCGCCTTGGCATCCGACCATTTCTGGTCGCGCAGGGCGGCGAAGATGGCATTGTAACGCGCCTTGTCGCCATCGGACAGCTGCAGCGGCGTGTTGACGGTGGAACTGGTCGGCAAGGTGGGGAGGGTTTCGGCCGCTTTGGCGCCGGCCGGGATCGCCAGCGCCGCGCTCATGCTGAGCAGGGCAAGGCTGGAAATGCGGGTTGCAACGCGAATCACGGGCGATCTTCCTCAATCAGGCTTTGCAGGGCGCGCCAGCATTCCGCCTTGGCCGCGGGCTGGCTGAGCAGCAGGCGCGGATGGAATGTGGCAATGGCGGGCACAGTGCCGCCATCATGGTTAAAGGGGCGTAAACCGGTGGGCCGGTCGGCGCCATCGGTCGGAAGCAGCGCACGGACCGTCCGATCGCCCAGCAGGAGCAGGCGGCGCGGCGCGGCGAGATGGACATGGAGCCTGATGCGATCGGCGACATGGGCCAGATCGCTGGCCTCCACCATGCCGCCGGCGGGGCGGACGGTGAACAGCGAGGCCAGGCAGATATCGTCACGGCGCAGGCCAATGGCCCGCATCATGGCATCGAACAGAGCGCCCGCGCGATCGGCAAACAAATGGCCCGCGCCGGCATCTGCCATGTCAGGCATGTCGGTGATGACCATCAGCGATGCTTCGGCCGGGCCGGTCGGCAGGATCGGGGTGCCGGGCCATTTGCGTTCGGGCTGGGCCGAATCACTGGCAAGCCATTCGAGATAGGCGTCGAGCGTCTTGGGTTTTTCGGGCGGCGGCGGAGCAAAGGCCTTCGCAGCCTGCTCGGCCAGCTGGGCGCGCGTCGGCTGCGGCCGCAACCAGTTGACTGGTGCTTCCGCTACGGCGCCGTCCACCCCCGCCAGCGACCACCACGCCAGATAGGCGTCAGGCGCTGCGGCTCCAAAGTCCCGCTCTAATCCCCGCATCACGATGCCCTTGGGCCAGAGGTTGACGCGAGGGTCAAGAATCTTCATCGCGTGGAATGTCAAAACGTTGGAGTAATAAGGCGACCGGATGGCCGGACATGTGCTGGCGGGCGCCTTTATGGAGGGATTATGAGCGAACGGGATTCGATGCCCTATGACATCGTCATCGTCGGTGGGGGACCGGCTGGCCTGTCTGCAGCGATCCGGCTGAAGCAATTGGCCAATGCCGCAGGGCAGGAACTGGCCGTCTGCGTGCTGGAAAAGGGGTCGGAAATCGGCGCCCATATCCTGTCGGGCGCGGTGGTCGATCCCAAGGCGCTGGATGAACTGATCCCCGACTGGAAGGAGCAGGGCTGCCCGATGGCCGATGTTCCGGTCACCGACAACCAGCATTGGGTCTTGTCCAAGGCGGGCAAGATGGCGATGCCGCACATCATGACGCCGGGCTGGATGCACAATAAGGGCACCTATACCGGATCGCTGGGCAATTTGTGCCGCTGGCTGGCCGAGCAGGCCGAGGGGCTGGGCGTCGAAATCTTCCCCGGCTTCGCCGCCGCCGAAATCCTCTACAATGAGGATGGCAGCGTGAAGGGGGTCGCGACCGGCGACATGGGCATTGCCCGTGATGGCGAGCGCAAGGCGGACTATCAGCCGGGCTTGGAGCTGCACGCCAAATATACCTTCTTTGCGGAGGGCGCGCGCGGCCACCTGACCAAGATCCTCAAGCGCCAGTTCGACCTGGAGGCCGATTGCGAGCCGCAGGTCTATGGCCTGGGGATGAAGGAATTGTGGGACATCGATCCCGCCAAGCATCAGCCGGGTCTTGTCATCCATACGCAGGGATGGCCGCTAACCGACGCATATGGCGGTGGTTTCCTCTATCATCAGGCCAATGGTCAGGTTGCGCTCGGCTTCGTCGTCGGGCTGGGCTATCGCAACCCGCACCTTTATCCGTTCGAGGAATTCCAGCGCTGGAAGCAGCATCCGGAAATCCGCAAGTTCCTGGAGGGTGGCCGCCGCGTTTCCTACGGCGCGCGCGCGATCAACGAGGGCGGCTGGCAGTCGATCCCCAAGCTGGTCTTTCCCGGTGGCGCGCTGATCGGGTGCTCGGCCGGCTTCGTCAACGTGCCGCGCATCAAGGGCAGCCATACCGCCATGAAGTCGGGCATGCTGGCCGCCGAGGCCGCGTTCGAGGCGATCCAGGACGAGCGCGCGCGCGACGTGCTGCACGATTATGAGGATCGGCTGCGTTCCAGCTGGATCGCGGACGAACTGAAGCTGGTGAAGAATGCCGAGCCGCTGCTGGCCAAGTTCGGCAACACCATCGGCACGCTGCTGGCCGGCATCGACATGTGGATGCGCACGCTCAAGATCGGTCTGCCCTTCACCATGAAGCACAAGCCCGATTGCGAGAAATTGTGGCGCAAGGACCAGTGCGAGAAGATCGCCTATCCCAAGCCCGATGGCGTGATCAGCTTCGACCGTCTGTCCTCGGTGTTCCTGTCGAACACCAATCATGAGGAGGACCAGCCGGTCCATCTGCAGTTGAAGGATCCGTCGGTCCCGATTTCCTACAATCTGCCCCTTTATGACGAGCCGGCTCAGCGTTATTGTCCTGCCGGTGTCTATGAAGTGGTCGGTCTGGATGAAGGGGAGCCTCGCTTCCAGATCAACGCGCAGAATTGCGTCCACTGCAAGACATGCGACATCAAGGACCCGACCCAGAATATTAACTGGGTCGTGCCCGAGGGCGGTGGAGGACCGAATTATCCGAACATGTAGGGGCCTGATTCAAGGACTGTTGCTGATGCTGCCGGCCGTGGCCGGCGCATCGGTCGATCCCGATATGGCCTTGCATGCCTATGCCCGCGCGCGCCTTGCCGATGGTGAAGGCGCGCTGGGCGTTGCGGTCGACAGCTATCGTGTGGCCCTCGCCGGCGATCCGACCAGCCTTGCCATTGCCCGCCGTTCCTATGTCCAGGCATTGGAAAGCGGCGACATGCCGCTGGCATTGCAATCGGCCGCGTTGCTGGATGAGGGCGGCATGCTGCCGCGCGACGGCACCTTGCTGCGGATTTGCGACGCATTGGGGCGCAAGGATTGGGCGGCGGCGCAGACCTTCACCGACCGGCTGGTGGAGGAGGGCAATTTCTCCTTCCTCGCCCCGATCGTGCAGAGCTGGATATCGCTGGGCCAGCGCCGCTATGTGGCGCCCGTCATCGATAGCAAGGACAAGTTCGGCGCGCTGGGCGCCCGCTATCTCGACGAGCATCTGGCGTTGCAGGCCATGGCGCGGGGCGACAAGGAAGAGGCGATTGGCGCGATGCGCCGTGCCTTGGCCTTGCGCGTGACGGATGACGAAGCGCTGCGCCTGACCTTCGCCGCGCAACTGGCCGGGCGCCGGGCGAAGGCGGATGCCCTGGCCCTGCTGCCCGCCGATGAAGCGAGCTTCGCCAAGGCCCGTACGGACGTTGCCCGCGGCAAGGTGCCGGGAGCGATTGCCGCACCCTTCACGCCCAGGCAGGGCTTTGCGCAATTGCTGGCCCGTCTGGCGGTCGACATCGCGTCCGACGAAACGGGCACGGCGCTGGGCATTCGTCTGGCGCGGATCGCGACCTTTGCCGATCCTGCCGCGGCCGAGCCACATCTGGTGGCGGCGAAGCTGCTGGTGGCGGGCGATCTCGCCAATTATGCGGCGGTGGAAGCGCGCAAGGTGCCGGTGACTGGCTGGTACGGCGCGCTCGCCCAGGCGGAGCTGGTCGAGGCACTGGCGGCCTCGGGGGATCGCGACGGCGCGATCGCACTGGCGCAAAGCCTGGCATCGGCTCCTAAAGCCGAGCCAGAACGCCTTGTAAGACTTGGACGATTGCTGGCGGACTCCGGCGATTTCGACGGCGCTGCATCCGCTTTCCATCGTGCGCAGGCAGGCTATTCGGCTGACAGCCTGCCTTGGGCATTACTGCTGTTCGAAGGCAGCGCGCTGGAGCAGGGCAAGCGGTGGGACGAGGCTCGTGCGGTGCTCGAAAAGGCCGCTATCATGGCCCCGAATGAACCGGTCATCCTCAATTATCTCGGCTATGCCCAGATCGAACGGCGGCAGAATGTCGATGTGGCGCTCGACCTGCTGAAAAAGGCGAGTGCGCTCAAGCCCCAGGATGCCTCGATCACGGACTCGCTTGGCTGGGCCAAGTTCGTGACCGGAGACGTCAAAGGCGCAGTCCCGGTGCTGGAACGCGCCGCAGCCGGAGCGCCCGGTGATGCCACGATCAACGAACATCTGGGCGACGCATTGTGGACCGCCGGTCGCCGCTATGAAGCGCGCTACGCCTGGCGCGCAGCAGCGGTCTTCGCGGAGGGGGATGTCGCCAATCGGCTTGACGCTAAGGCCCGTGAAGGCTTGAAACCCGAATATGCTGCGCCCTGAGATTGTATCGAAATTCTGTGAATATTTCCGAACAACTAACTGAAATTGCTTATGCAAAGGTCAATCTGGCCTTGCATGTGCGCGAGCGCCGCGCGGATGGCTATCATGCGCTGGAAAGCCTGTTCGTCTTTGCCGATGATGGGGACATTCTCCATGCCCGTCAGCGCGACGATGGCGTCATCACGCTCGCCGTGGAAGGCCCTTGTGGTGCTGGCCTGAGCGGCGACGATGACAATCTGGTCATGCGAGCGGCGCGGCGCCTTCAGGCGGCCACCGGGGTAACGGTCGGCGCCGATATTCGGCTCGACAAGCGACTGCCGGTTGCATCCGGCATTGGTGGCGGTTCGGCGGATGCGGCTGCGACGCTACGCCTGCTGATGCGTCTCTGGAATATCACCGTGGAAGACGCTGTATTACAGCAATTATCCCTGTTGCTTGGCTCGGACGTGCCGGCCTGCTTGGCCAGTACCACGCAACTGGTGCGCGGCCGTGGCGAGCTGCTGGAGGCGCAGGCGCTGGACGACCTGTCGGGCCGGCCGATGATGCTGGTCAATCCGCGGGTCGGCGTCTCGACGGCGTCGGTCTTTGCCGGCTGGGACAGGATCGATCGCGGTGCGCTCGATGCGCTGGATATTGATGGGCTTGCGCGCGCCGGTCGCAATGATCTGGAAGCGCCGGCCCGGCTGTTGGCGCCGGTGATCGGTGATGTGCTGCAGGCGTTGCAGGCGCAAGCTCCCCGGCTGGTGCGCATGTCCGGATCGGGCGCGACCTGTTTTGCGCTGTTCGATGACGGGCAGGCCATGGTGCAGGCCGCGGCGGCCCTGCGCCGCGATCATCCGGATTGGTGGGTGATGGAAACGAGGATCAGGACATCATGAGCGAAGCCTTCACCACTGTGCGGGAGGGCGATCTCGACCTGCTGATCATCGCCGATCATGCCTCGGCCCATGTCCCCGACGATATCGACCTGGGCATCGATCCGGCGCTGCTTCGCGAACATATCGCGATCGACATAGGTGTGGCGGAGGTCAGTCAGTTGCTCGCGGCGCAACTGAACTGCTCCGCGATCCTGGCCGGCATCTCCCGCCTGGTCATCGACCTCAATCGCGAAGAGGATGCGCCCGGCCTGCTGCCGGTGATGAGTGACGGCCATGCCATTCCGGGTAATCGCGACGCCGATCTGGCCGAACGGATGCGCCGCTTCCATCATCCCTATCATCATCAGGTGGCGGCCATGCTTGACGGCATGACGTCACCCTTCATCCTGTCCATGCATAGTTTCACGCCGCGCCTGGCAAGCGATCCGGCGCAGCAGCGGCCCTGGGATATCGGCATTCTCTATAATCAGGATGATCGGGCGGCGCGGATCGCCATTCCGATGCTGGAGGCGGCGGGGCTGAATGTCGGCGACCAGCTGCCCTATTCTGGCCAATTGCTCAACGCGACCATGAACCGCCATGCGGAAGCCAATGGCATCCCCTATCTGGGGATCGAGATGCGGCAGGATCTGGTTGGCGATGCTGCCGGGCAGCGCCGCTTTGCCGATCTGCTCGGGCCGATCGTGCTGGAATGCCGTAACCGGCTGAGTTGATGGTCGGGCCTGGCGCGCCGGGCCATAGAGGATGTCGAAAGGAGATGTTCTGATGGGGCTGCGATTGTCTGGCGCACTGATGTTGGCGGGGCTGGCCCTGGCGGGATGTGACGGCAAGGGCGGCGGGAGTGGGGCGATCGCCGATGACGACAGCCTGATCGACTGCGCGATCGGCAAGGGCGCTTGGTCGCGAGAATGTGGCGTCGAACGCGAGGGCGACATGTTGACGCTGCGCCATCGGGATGGCGGGTTCCGGCGGCTGAGGATCGTGCAGGACGGGCGCGGCCTGGTTTCGGCCGATGGTGCCGAGGACGCAAAGCTCACTATCATCGACAAGGGGCTGGTCGAAGTGACGATCGGTGCCGACCGGTATCGGCTGCCCGCTACCGTGGCGGCCAAGCCGAATTGATGGTGCCCGACCCGATATTGACGGCAGCAGCCATCCGTGCGGCCGAGCAGGCGGCGTTTGATGCTGGCGTCGATCCCTATGAACTGATGGAACGAGCCGGTGCGGCGGCGGCGCAGATCATCTGGCGTGCCGGGCATCGACGGGACGCGCTGATCCTCTGTGGTCCTGGCAATAATGGCGGTGATGGCTTTGTTATTGCGCATATATTGCGCGAACTGGGTGTGCCGGTGCGGGTTGCCTCCCTGGGTGACAGTCGCACTGCATCTGCCCTGCGGGCCAGGGCATTGTGGGACGGCCCGGTAGAGTCGCTGGCCGATGCCGCGCCGGCGGCACAACTGGTCGACGCGCTGTTCGGCACGGGGCTGACGCGTGGCCTGGATGCGGCGGTAGCGGAACGCTTGGGCGCATTGGTGGCGCATGCCAATCACAGCTATGCGATAGACCTGCCGAGCGGCGTGGGGACGGATGACGGCCAGCTATTGTCGGCGGTGCCGAAGTTCGACGTGACGATCGCATTGGGCGCGTTCAAGCCCGCGCATCTGTTGCAGCCGGCGGCCAGCCTCATGGGGAAGCTGGTGAGGGCGGACATCGGCCTGACCATGCCGCAGGACATGCATGTGCTTGCACCGCCGCGGCTTCGCGCGCCTGTTGCCGCTGCGCATAAATATAGCCGAGGTCTGGTTGGCGTTGTCGGCGGTCTTATGCCGGGCGCGGCAGCGCTGGCAGCGGCTGCGGCGGCCCATTCCGGTGCCGGCATGGTGAGGCGCTATGACGCTTCGCCTTGTGAGGCCAGGCCACATGCCATCGTTCATCAGCAGATTGAGGATGAAACTGTCCTCAGCGATGCTCTTTCCGAAGCTCGGCTGGCGGCCGTGCTGGTCGGTCCGGGATTGGGCCGGGAGGATGGGGCACAGATGCGGCTTGATGCTGCGCTGGCATGCAAGCGGCCGCTGGTGCTGGACGCCGATGCGCTCACCTTGCTGGCAGCAAGGGCAGCTACCCATATCCCGGCCGGATCGATCCTGACCCCGCATCAAGGCGAATTCGTCCGGCTGTTCGGCGATCTGCCGGGCAGCAAGATCGACCGGGCGCTGGCCGGCGCCCGCATGACGAGGTCGGTTGTGGTCTATAAGGGCGCGGACAGCGTGATCGCCGCGCCGGATGGCCAAGTAGCGGTGGCGCGGGGCGCTTCGACCTGGCTGTCTACAGCCGGAACGGGCGATGTGCTGGCTGGCCTGGTCGTCGGGCGACTGGCCGTGACCGGCGATCCCTTCCGTGCGGCGTGCGAGGCGGTGTGGCTGCATGGGGACGCTGCGCGACGGGTTGGCCCGGCTTTTGTCGCGGATGATTTGCTTGCCGCGCTTCCAGCCGCTATCGGCTCGCGACTGTGACCCAAGATAATGATCTCATCCTTCGCATCGCCGCCAAGGGCGATGGCGTCACCGCCGACGGGCGGCATTTCGCACTGGTAGCACCGGGCGACCGGATCGCTGCTGACGGCAGCATCGTCGCCGGCCCGCACCATGTCGATGCGCCCTGCGTCCATTTTCCCGGTTGCGGTGGCTGCGAGCTGCAGCAGATTGACGAGCCGAGCCTCGCTGATTTCGTCAGCGCCCGCGTGACCGGTGCGCTGGCCGGGCAGGGCGTAGTGCCGCAGACGGTGCTGCCGGCCCATGTTTCGCCACCGCGCACGCGTCGCCGCGCCTCGCTGCGCGCCTCGCGGCAGGGCAAGCGGATCAACATCGGCTTTGCCGAGCAGGGCAGCCATGTGCTGGTCGATCTGACGATGTGCGAGATCCTCGATCCGCGCCTGTTCGCGCTGATCGCGCCGCTGCGGACGATGCTGCTGACCTGCCTGCCCGACAAGCGCGCCGCGCATGTGCGCATGTCGCTGACCGATCAGGGCGTCGACCTGTTGCTGGAAGGCGTGAAGGTCGAGGGGCTGGCAGCGGACGAGGCGCTGGGGGATTTTGCCCGCGAACACGCCTTGGCGCGGCTGACCATCGATCAGGGTGACGGTCCGGAGACGCGCTGGGAGCCGGAGCCGGTGACCGTCAGCTTCGGCGGCGTGGCGGTCGGCTTCCCGCCCTATTCCTTCCTGCAGGCGACGCCCGATGGCGAGGCTGCCTTGGTGAAGGCAGTGCAGGACCCGCTGCCCGCGACCGGCGCTGTCGCCGACCTTTTCTGCGGCCTTGGCACCTTTGCGCTGGCGATCGGCGCCAATCGACCGGTCTATGCGGCGGAGGGCGCGCGCGATCTGGTGCTGTCGCTCAAACTCGCCGGCCATCGCGCGCAGCGGCGCATGGTGGCCGATCATCGCGACCTGTTCCGCCGGCCGCTGACGCCCGAGGAACTGAACCGCTTTGCCGCCGTGGTGATCGATCCTCCGCGTGCGGGTGCGCGCGAACAGGCGATGCAACTGGCGCAGTCGACGGTGCCGCTGATCGCCTATGTCTCATGCAATCCGGGCAGCTTCGCCCGCGACGCCGCGCATCTGGTGGCGGGTGGCTATGTGCTCGACAGCGTCATGCCGGTCGGCCAGTTCCGCTGGTCCACCCATGTCGAACTGGTCGGGATTTTCCGGCGCCCCTGAGCGATTTCCTACGAAGTTCACACCGTCGTGGAGGGGTAAAATGCCCCAAAGAAAATCCCTCGCTGCGAGGGGGCGGCAGCGAGGGATATAGTCTTTCGTTCGATCCTCGGCCTATGCGGGCCGTTGGACGGGCATCCTCTCCTAAAGGGGAGCGGTGCCCGTCTTAACCGAGCTTGATGACAGTTGCGCGACGACGGGCCGGCAGCGTTTCGGCATAGAGGCTGGCCATCGGCTCGTCCGACACTTCGATCGTCGATTCCGAGGTGAAGCCGTTGAAGCCGGTGCGCATTGCCGCGCCATAGGCGCCGAGCATGCCGATCTCGATATAGTCGCCGACCTTCACGTCCGCCGGGAGCATGAACGGGCCGACCATATGGTCCATGTCATCGCAGGTCGGGCCATAGAAGGAGAAGCCTTCCAGCTCTTCCTCGCTCTCATCCTCGCGCAGAAGGGCGACGGGGAAGCGCCAGCCGATATGCGCGGCATCGAACAGCGCGCCATAAGCGCCGTCGTTGATGTAGAGTTCCTGGCCACGGCGGCGTTCGACGCGCACGATGATCGAGCTATATTCCGCCGACAGCGCGCGGCCGGGTTCACACCACAGTTCCGACGAGTAGCTGACCGGCAGGCTTTCGAAGCCGCGGTGGATCGCCTCGAAATAATTTTCGAGCGCGACCGGCTCCATGCCCGGATATATGGACGGGAAGCCGCCGCCGACATCGATGATGTCGACCGTGACGGCCGCATCGACGATCGCGGCGCGCACGCGCTCGATCGCATCGCTATAGGCCTGGGGGCTCATCGCCTGGCTGCCGACATGGAAGCAGATGCCCAGCGCATCGGCAGCCTGACGGGTTGCCATCAGCAGTTCGCGGGTCTCGCCCAGCTCCGCGCCGAACTTCGACGCCAGGCTGAGTTCCGAATGTTCGGACGAAACGCGCAGGCGCACGCACAGCTCCAGATCGGTCGCATCATCGGTGGCGCGCATGATCTTTTCCAGCTCGTCGATCGTGTCGAGCGAGAAGGTGCGCACGCCATGGACATGGTAAGCTTCCGCGATCGCTTCCTCGGCCTTGACCGGGTGCATGAAACAGAGCTTGGCCTTGCCTTCGAGCGTTTCGGCAACGAGACGCACTTCGGCAATCGAGGCCACGTCGAAATGCGTGATGCCCGAATCGAAAAGCTTGCGGATCAGATCAGGAGACGGATTCGCCTTGACTGCATAGAGCGAGCGACCCGGAAACTTCTCAGTGAAGAAACGGGCGGCCCGAGCTGCGGCTTCGGGACGGATCAGCGTTACCGGTGCTGCCGGTGTGAGGGCGGTCGCTACCCCCAGCGCGCTATGATGCTTGTGCAACTCAAGGGACCTCCAGTGTAGTTCAGGGCGAAAAAGCTGCCTTGCGGTGGAAGTCCCATGGGGCAGCGAGCGGCCGATATATGCGGTGGGGTCCCCCCTGTAAAGCGCATATGAAAATTTTGTTGCGCAGCCCGCTATGAAACGTGCGTCATGCTGGATGGGTTGTTGAAAAGGCAGGATATTTCGGCCGGACGAAAGATAGTTTCCACGGAATTAACGTGGAAATTCACACGCCCGGCCGGGTAGAATCGGGAGTGGAATCAGGACAGCCGGCCCTTGAAATCCGCATAGGAAAAGCTGCGGATTTCCCGGAGTTCATCGCTCTTGGAATTCCACAGCCAGATGGCGGGCAGGGGCACGCCGTTGAAGGTGTTGGTCTTCACCATCGAATAATGGGCCTGGTCCAGGAAGGCGATGCGCGCACCCGGTTCGGCGCCGCCGGGCACCCGATAATCGCCGATGATATCGCCCGCCAGGCAGGATGGACCGCCCAGGCGCGTGACCGGGCCTTCGTCCTGCTCATGCAGCATGGCGGGGCGATAGGGCGCCTCGATCACGTCGGGCATGTGGCAGGTGGCGCTGATGTCGGTGATCGCGACGGGCATGCCATTGTCGATCACGTCCAGGATCTCGCCGACCAGGATGCCGGCATCGAGCGCCATCGCTTCGCCGGGTTCGATATAGAGTTCAAGGCCCGTCTGCGCCTTGATCGCCTGAAGGAAGGCGATCAGCTCGTCGATCTGGTAGTCGGCGCGGGTGACATGGTGGCCACCGCCGAAGTTCAGCCATTTGAGGCCGGCGACATGGGGCATGACGAACGGCTCGATTGCCGCCCAGGTGCGCTGGAGCGGCAGGAAATCCTGTTCGCACAGATTGTGGACGTGGAGGCCGTCCACCCCGTCCAGATGCTCTGCGCGCAACTGATTGACCGGGAAGCCCAGGCGGCTGTGCGGCTGCGAGGGGTCATATTTGGGCACCTCGCCCTCCGGGTGGAGGGGGTTGATGCGCAGACCGATGTCGAAGATGCGGCCTTCCGCGCGGGCGGCATCGATCACCGGCTTCATGCGGGCGATCTGGCCGGGGCTGTTGAAGATCACGTGGTCGGAAATCTTGAGGATTTCGGCCAGATCGTCAGGCTTGTAGGCAGCGCAATAGGTCGCGACCTCGCCCTGATATTCCTCGCGGCCTAGGCGCGCTTCATAGATGCCCGAGGCGCAGACGCCGTCGAGATATTCGCCCAGCACGCCGCCCAGCGACCACATGGAAAAGGCCTTGAGCGCGCCCAGAACCTTGATCCCGGCGCGGTCGCCGATATCGCGCAGCACCGACAGGTTCCGTCGCACCGCCGCTTCATCGACGACGAAGGCGGGCGAGGGGACGCGGTACAGGTCGAAATGGGCGAAAGCGGCGGGATCGCCAGCCTTGGTTTCCATGAAATATTACTCCTGATCCGCCAGCGGGCGGACATCGTTGATCAGGGCCTTGAGGACCAGGCCGGGTTCCTCGACCATCGGCATATGGGCCGAATGCTCGAACCAGATGGTCTTCTTGGCGGGGGCTTTCAACCGGTCCATCCACTGCGCGGCGAGCGGCGAAGGCACGGTATAGTCGATGCGGCCGAGCAGCATGATGACCGGCAGCTTCATTTCGCGGACCTTGGCGAAGCTGACATCGGCGACGCGTGGCCACAGGGTGATGGTCGAAAATTCGCTGCCCACGCCCCAGGCTTTTCGGTCTTCGGGTGTGTAGTCGGGCGACAGGCGCGGCGTCTGGAAATAGAGCGTCGGGTCGGGCCGGTCGGCCATCAGCGAGCCATAGGGAATGGCATGGCGGCGCCAGCCATCGGCCTTATCGATCGTGAAGGGGCCGCTGTCAGGATAGGGGGCAAGCGCCTCGATCGCCTTTACGGCATCGGTGTTGCCGGCCTTCCTGGCCTGCGCGATGGTCCAGTCCATGCCCATGCGTTCGCCGGCGCGGAAGTCGATCGCCTGGCCCATGCCGACATAGGCATAGAGCAGGTCGGGCCGCTTGATCGCTACCGAGAGGCCGACGGCGGAGCCCCAGCTATGGCCGAGCAGGAAGACCTTGCGCTTGCCATAGCGGGCCTTGAGATAGTCGATCAGTTCGATCGCGTCGTCACGATAGCGATCCAGCGTCATGGTCGGCGCGATCGCCTTGGGATCGTTCAGCGCATAGCTTTTGCCCGCGCCGCGCTGGTCCCACTGGACGACGGTGAAGAAATCCTCCCATGGCCGCTGGAACGACCAGGCGAAGGGCATTTCCACCGCGCAGGGGCCGCCATGGACGTATAGGAGGATCGGGTTGGCCCGGTCGGCGCCGCGCACATTGATCGCCTGCCGCGCGCCACCCAAGGTCACGACCAGATTTTCCTGCACGCCGTTCGGCGTCACGATGCGGTTGACGTCGGCGACGATGGCCTTGGCCGGGGCGTAGGGATCGGCGGGCTGCTGCGCAGAAACCGGCGCTCCAAAAAGAGAAAGCGCCAGAATGGCGCTTGTCAGCTTTCGCATTCCATCCCCTCCATCATCCCGCTGTCACGGATCAACATGCCGCCCCGCTCCTATGAACACGAGGTCCAATGAGTGGAGCGGCATGTGATATCGCGTGTCGCTTAGAAGGCCAGCGGCGCGTCCAGTTCCTTCACCTGCCAGGGCAGGCCATGCTTGTTCAGCATATCCATGAAGGGATCGGGATCGAACTGCTCGATGTTGAACACACCTTCACCCTTCCAGGTGCCGGTCAGCATCATGGCGGCGCCGATCATCGCCGGCACGCCGGTGGTGTAGCTGACCGCCTGGTTGCCGGTTTCGGCATAGGCGTCCTCATGGTCGCAGACCTGATAGATATAGACGGTCTTTTCCTGACCATCCTTCTGGCCGGTCGCGATGTCGCCGATATTGGTCTTGCCCTTGGTGGTCGAACCCAGGCTCGACGGTTCGGGCAGAACGGCTTTCAGGAACTGGAGCGGAATGATTTCCTGGCCATTATAGATGACCGGATCGATCCGGGTCATGCCGACATTCTGCAGCACTTCGAGATGCTTGAGATAGGCGTCGCCGAAGGTCATCCAGAAGCGGATGCGCTTGATTTCGGGATAGTGGGTGGCGAGGCTTTCCAGTTCCTCATGATACATGAGGTACATGTTCTTTTCGCCGACCTGATCGAAGTCGAACACCTGCTTGTGGCTGAGCGCAGGGCCTTCGACCCATTCGCCGTTCAGCCAGTGACGCGACGGGGCGGTCACTTCGCGGATGTTGATTTCCGGATTGAAGTTGGTGGCGAAATGCTGGCCATGGTCGCCGCCATTGCAGTCGAGAATGTCGAGCGTGTCGATCGTGTCGAGCAGATGCTTCTTGATATAGCTGGCGAAGACGCTGGTGACGCCCGGATCGAAGCCCGAACCCAGCAGCGCCATGATGCCGGCTTCCTTGAAGCGTTCCTGATAGGCCCACTGCCAGCTATATTCGAACTTGGCGGTGTCGCGCGGCTCGTAATTGGCGGTGTCGAGATAGTCGGTCTTGGTCGCGAGGCACGCGTCCATGATCGCCAGATCCTGATAGGGCAGCGCCAGGTTCACGACCAGCTTGGGCTGGACCTTCTGGATGAGGGCGATGGTCTCTTCGACATTGTCGGCGTCGACCTGGGCCACGTCGATATCCACGCCGACCAGCTTCTTCACCGATTCGGCGACCTTCTCGCAGCTGATGAGGCGGCGGCTGGCCAGCGTGATGTGGCTGAAAATATCAGGGTTCATCGCCATCTTGTGGACCGCGACAGACCCGACGCCGCCTGCGCCGATGACCAGAACCTTGCTCAATTCAACTGCTCCATAACTGTGGTCGCGCCGGACGCGCGAAAGCGCCCATATAGGGGCGTCGCGTGACAGAGCAAAGTCAGAGTTAGAAGCTGGCCCCGTCGATCTTCTGGATGGTCAGTGCTTCAATATCGATCGCGGGCACGCATCGCAGGTTGATCGCGCGCATTTCACCCTGGGGCGACTTGCCGAGCGCGAAGGCTTCCGTCCCGCAGGTCTTGCAGAATTGATGCGTGATGGCGTGCTTGTAGAAGAGATAGTCGGTCAGTTGCTCGGCGCCGCTGTCGAGGCGGAACTGGTCGACCGGAACGAAGGTCAGGATGAAGCCCTTGCGGCCGCAATGCGAGCAGTTGCAGCTCATCGCCTCGCTGGGCGGATCGGCATCGACTGTGAAGGTGACGGCGCCGCAATGGCAGCTTCCGCTATAGGCCATCCTCGTTCTCCTTCTGGTCCTTATGCTTCAGCTGACCAGACGCTTCAATCCCTCGACTGTATCCGCCTCCGCTGCCGGCTTGTCCTTGCGGATGCGGGCGATGCGGGGGAAGCGCATGGCGAGGCCGGACTTGTGGCGCTTGCTGTCGTGGATGGAGTCAAACGCGACCTCCAGCACCAGCGTCTTTTCGACTTCGCGGACCGGGCCGAAGCGGTTCACTGTATTGCCCCGGACAAAGCGGTCGAGCCATTTGAGTTCCTCGTCGGTGAACCCGCTATAGGCCTTGCCCACCGGCAGCAATTCGCCATCCGCCGTCCAGCAGCCGAACGTATAGTCGGAATAGAAGGAGGAGCGTTTGCCGTGGCCGCGCTGGGCATACATCATGACACAGTCGGCGGTCAGCGGATCGCGCTTCCATTTGTACCAGAGCGCGGCCTTGCGCCCGGCGACATAGGGACTGTCACGGCGCTTGAGCATGACCCCCTCGATCGCGGCATCACGGGCGCCGGCGCGGATGTCGGCGAGCGCCTGGAAATCGGGCGCGTCGATGACGGCGGACAGGTCGAAATGGTCGGGGGATAGTTGCGCCATATAGGCTTCGAGGCGCGCGCGGCGCTGCGTCCAGGGCAGGGCGCGCAGGTCCTCGTCTCCCTCGATCAACAGGTCATAAAGGCGGACGAAGGCGGGGTAGTCGGCCATCATCTTGGCGCTCACTGCCTTGCGGCCGAGCCGTTGTTGCAGGGCGTTGAAGCTGGCCGCAGCGCCTCCATGTTCTTTGGCGCCCTGAAATTCCCCCTTCACCAGCAATTCGCCGTCCAGCACGGCGTGACCGGTGAAGGCCTGCGCGATCTCGGGGAAGCTGCCCGTGATGTCGTCGCCCGCGCGGCTGTAGAGGCGCGTCTCGCCTCCATTTTTTGGGCCGGTGCCGACGATCTGGATGCGGATGCCGTCCCATTTCCATTCGGCGGCATAGTCGGCAAGGTCGACGCTGTCGGCTTCCAGCGGATGGGCGAGCATGAAGGGGCGGAAATAGGGCGTGCCCTCCGGGTCGGGACGGGCACTGCGGCCTTCGGCCCAGTCGAACAGGGCGGCATAGGGCGGGGCGAGGGCGTGCCAGACCTGTTCGACATCGTCGACGTCGAGGCCGAAGGCCTGGGCAAAGCCGGTCTTGGCGAGGCGGGCGGAAATGCCCACCCGCAGGCCGCCGGTGGCCAGTTTCAGCAGGGCGAAGCGGCCCGATGCGTCGAGATGGTCCATCATCTGCGCCAGCGCATCCGGTGCGGCGGCGCGGCTGACATTGTGCAGCCGGTCGATGACGCCGGACAGGCTGAGCGAGCCGTCGTTCAGTTCGGTCGGTTCATTGCCGGGGCGGGGCCAGAGCAGGGCGACGGTTTCGGCCAGGTCGCCGACATAGTCGCGGCTCATCTCGAACAGGATGGGATCGGTCCGGGCGCGGATCATCTCGCCGATGGCCGATGCCTTCACCGCCTTGAGGTCGAGATTGCCGGTCAGCGCCGCCAACGCCCAGCCCCGGTCGGGATCGGGCGCTTCGCGCATATAGGCGGCGATCAGCGCCAGCTTGCCGTTGCGCGAGCGGGTATAGACGAGGCCGTCGAGCAGTTGGGAAAAGGCCCGCATCACCCTTCCTCCTCATCCTCGCGGCCCACCAGCGCGAGCGCGCGGGCGCGATATTGGTGGGTCATGCACCAGTGGAGCAGGGCTTCCTCGCGCCCATGGGTGATCCAGGTCTCGCTGGGCGCGACTTCGCGGATGGTGTCGGTCAGTTCATCCCAGTCGGCATGGTCGGAAATGACCAAAGGCAGTTCGACATTGCGTTGACGGGCGCGCTGGCGCACCCGCATCCAGCCTGACGCCATGGCGGCAATCGGGTCGGGCAGGCGGCGGCTCCAGCGATCGTTGAGCGCGGAGGGCGGCGCCAGCACGATTGCGCCGCGCATATCCTTGGCCGCCACGCCAGTCGCGCCGCGCAACTTCCCCATGTCGACGCCGAAATCCTGGTAGAGCGCGCACATGCGTTCGAGCGCGCCATGGATATAGATGGGGTCATGATGGCCGCGCGCCCGCAACTCGCAGATCACCCGCTGCGCCTTGCCCAGCGCATAGGCGCCGACCAGCACGCAGCGATCGGGATTGGCATGGAGCGTATGGAGCAGCCGGTCCATCTCGCTGCCGGTGTCGGGATGACGGAAGACGGGTAGGCCGAAGGTCGCCTCGGTCACGAAGATGTCGCAGGGCACCGGCTCGAACGGCAGGCAGGTCGGGTCGGGGCGGCGTTTATAGTCGCCGGTCACCACCACCCGCTCGCCGGCATGATCCAGGATGATCTGCGCCGATCCCAGCACATGGCCGGCGGGGACATAGCGGATGGTGACGCCGCCCAGTCTGATCTCCTCGCCATAGCCCACCGCCGTGCCGCTGGCCGTGCCATAGCGCAGTGCCATGATCGCCAGCGTTTCCCGTGTGGCCCAGACATGGCCATGGCCGCCGCGCGCATGGTCGGCATGGCCATGGGTGACAAGCGCCCGTTCCTGCGGCTGCGACGGGTCGATCCACGCATCGGCGGGGCGGACATAGATGCCGGTGGGGTGGGGTTCGATCCAGTGCGCCATCAGATGCAGAAGATGGGAAAGGCGGTCCCGGTTCCGCAAGGGCCGTCATCATGGCGTAACCCAGCGGTCATGCGCACGACACGCGCCTGCCCTATCGGCCGACCGAACGACCCGGCAGCGAGGAGTGCGCCCATGGCCGCATCGGCCCACAAGAAAGTCACCAACGCGGTGCATCGTCACCGCCATCTGTCGAAGCAGGGGCTGCTGGAACGCGCCTTCACCTTCGCCTTCCGCGGCCTGGTCTATGCCCAGATATGGGAAGACCCGGCGGTCGACATGGAAGCGCTGGCGATCACGCCCGACAGTCATGTGGTGACGATCGCGTCGGGCGGCTGCAATGTCCTCTCCTATCTGACCGCCGATCCGGCGAAGATCACGGCAGTCGACCTCAATACCGCCCATATCGCGCTCAACCGGCTGAAGCTGATGGCAGCACAGACGCTGCCGGATCATGCCGCCTTCCACCGCTTCTTCGCGCGGGCGGACGACAAGGCAAATATCGCGGTCTATCGCGAGATCGTGGCGCCGCGCCTGGATGAGGCGACCCGTCGTTATTGGGAAGGTCGCGACATGACCGGTCGCCGCCGTATCGGTGGCTTTGCGCGGGGCATCTACAGGCATGGCCTGCTTGGCCGTTTCATCGGCGCGGCGCATCTGCTCGCGCGGCTGCATGGCGTGAACCCTAAGCGGATGCTGGATGCGCAGAGCCGCGAGGAGCAACTGGCGATCTTCGAGCGCGAACTGGCGCCGATCTTCGACAAGGGCTTTGTCCGCTGGCTGACCAGCCAGCCCGCCTCGCTGTTCGGCCTCGGCATCCCGCCCGCGCAGTTCGAGGCGCTAGCCGGCGACGACCGGATGGACAATGTGCTGAAAGCGCGGCTGAAGAAACTGGCCTGCGACTTCGATCTCAAGGACAATTATTTCGCCGTGCAGGCTTTTGGGCGGGGCTATGCAGGTGGTGAGGGGCCGTTGCCGCCCTATCTGCAGGCGGCCAATCATCGTGCGGTGCGCGACCGGGCAGAGCGGGTTGATGTCCGGCATATCAACTTCACCGACTTCCTCGCCAGCCAGCCGGCGGGATCGTGCGACCGCTATATCCTGCTCGATGCGCAGGACTGGATGGATGACGAGCAGCTGAATGCGCTCTGGGCGCAGATCACGCGGACGGCCAAGCCGGGCGCCCGCGTGCTGTTCCGCACCGCGGGCGAACCGAGCATCCTGCCCGGCCGGGTCGCTGACGATGTGCTGGCCCATTGGGATTATCGGGCCGACGCCTCGCGCGACTATACCGCGCGCGACCGGTCGGCCATCTATGGCGGCGTGCATCTCTATGTGCTGAAGGGCACCGACGCATGAGTGGTCATGGGCAGCTGATGGACGGGGTCTATCGCTACCAGCGGCACATTTATGACCTGACCCGCAAATATTATCTGCTCGGCCGCGACGGGTTGATCGCCGATCTCGATCCGCCCGCCGGCGGCGCGGTGCTGGAGATTGGCTGCGGCACCGGCCGCAACCTGATTGCGGTGGGCAAGGCCTGGCCCAGGGCGCGGCTCTATGGTGTCGATATCAGCGATGCGATGCTGGACACGGCGCGCGCCTCGGTCGTCAGGGCGGGCATGGCGGACCGGGTGACATTGGCGCAGGGCGATGCCTGCGGCTTTGATCCGCAGGCGCTGTTCGGCCGGGCGAGCTTTGAGCGGGTGTTCATCAGCTATGCGCTGTCGATGATCCCCGAATGGGAAATGGCGCTGGTCCAGGCGGCGCGCTGCGTGGCGCCGGGCGGCAAGCTGGAGATCGTGGATTTCGGTCAGCAGGAGGAATTGCCAGCGCTCTGGAAACGGGCGCTGTTCGGCTGGCTGGAGCGATTCCACGTCTCGCCTCGACGCGAACTCAACGGCGCGATCAACCGACTTGCGCAGGATATGGGCGGCTTTCCCCATGTCCGGACGCTCTATCGCGGCTATGCGGTCAGGGGCGGGCTGATCCGGGTCTGATGTTGGATTTGTAGGAGAGGGCGCGCTTAACTTCGCATATTTCCCGCACATTGTGACATTTGATATCCAATGTAGGAAATCTTGTTGCGGAACGGGCGTCGGGGCGGATGGTCCCGACTTGGCGCGTCATAGCGGCTTTTGCGCGGATAGGACAGGGCGGCGCTGCGATCGGCCGCCCCGTTCCTGTCCGGTCAGGCGGCCTGGCGCTCCAGCAGTTCCAGTTCCAGCCGGTCCCAGATTTCGACCAGTGCCGACACCAGGTCGCGCATCATCTCTTCATTATGGGCCGGGCCGGGGGTGAAGCGCAGTCGCTCCGTGCCGCGCGGCACGGTGGGATAGTTGATCGGCTGCACATAGGCGCCATATTCGGCGAGAAGGATGTCGCTGATCCGCTTGGCCTTGACCGGATCGCCCACCATCAGCGGTACGATATGGGTGACCGAGTTCATCACCGGCAGGCCGGCGTCGCGCATCAACTGTTTGAGCTTGGCGGCGGATGCCTGCTGGCCTTCGCGCTCGGCGCTGGAGCCCTTCAGGTGCCGCACGCTCGCGAGCACGCCGGCGACCAGCACGGGCGAGAGCGAGGTGGTGAAGATGAAGCCAGGCGCATAGCTGCGGATTACGTCGACGATCATCTGATCGGCGGCGATATAGCCGCCCATCACGCCGAAGGCCTTGCCCAGCGTGCCTTCGATGATGGTCAGGCGATGGGCGACATCGTCGCGCTCCGAAATGCCGCCGCCGCGCGCGCCATACATGCCCACCGCATGGACTTCGTCGAGATAGGTGAGGGCGTTGAACTCGTCGGCCAGGTCGCAGATTTCCGCGATCGGCGCGACGTCGCCGTCCATCGAGTAGACGCTTTCGAAGGCGATCAGCTTGGGCGCCTCGGGATCTTCGGCGGCGAGAAGTTCGCGCAAATGATCGAGATCATTGTGACGGAAGACGCGCTTCTCGCAGCCCGAATTACGGATGCCCGCGATCATCGAGGCGTGGTTCAACTCGTCCGAAAAGATGATGCAACCCGGCAGGATCTTGGCGAGGGTTGAGAGCGTCGCTTCGTTCGAGACATAGCCCGAGGTGAAGAGCAGGGCCGCTTCCTTGCCATGCAGATCGGCGAGTTCCGCCTCCAGGTCGACATGATAATGGGTGTTGCCGCCGATATTGCGGGTGCCGCCCGATCCAGCGCCAACATCATGGAGCGCTTCCTCCATGGCGGCGACCACCTTGGGATGCTGGCCCATGGCGAGATAATCGTTCGAGCACCAGACGGTGATCGGCTTCGGGCCGTTATGGCCGTGGAAGCAGCGGGCGTTGGGGAATGCGCCCTTGTTGCGCAGGATGTCGATGAACACGCGATAGCGGCCCTCGCTGTGGAGCCGGTCGATCGCCTGCGAAAAGATATGCTTGTAATTCACTACGCCGTTCTTCCCGTTGCTCGCGCGCCGGTTCTTCTATGGTCGCGCCATCCTCTGCCTGAGGAGTGCATTTACCTGCGCGCGCCTGCCATTGCCAGCGATAACCGCTCGCAACGATACGCAGATTCCCTATCAGTGTGATCGAAACGCTTTGCCATTGGACAAATGGCCTACCCCTGGGGTCAGAGCGCGTCGATGCGATCAAGGCCATAGCCGGCAAGCGCGTCACGCAGCGCCTCGACCTGGTCATCGACGCGTGTGAAGACGGCGATGCCGGGCGAGGGCGCATCCGGCCAGGGCTGTCCTTCGGTCAGGAAGGCGATGCGCCGGGCGATTCCTTCGCCGCCATGGACGAAGCCCATCGGATGCGGCGCGGCGGCGGCAAGTTCTTGTTCCACTAGCGGAAAATGGGTGCAGGCGAGGACGACCATGTCCATCCGGTCGCCGCCCGGCTGGTCGAGAAGCCCCGCCAGCGCATCACGGGCGATAGCGGGATCGAGCGTTTCGCCGCGCAGCTTCGCCTCGGCCAGTTGCACCAGCGCGGCGCTGCCATGGCGCAGCACGGTGCAGTCGGCGCCATGTTCGGCGGCAAGTCGGTCGACATAGGGCTGGCGCACGGTGGCATTGGTGCCCAGCACGCCGAACACCCGGCTTTTGGACAATAGCGCCGCCGGCTTGATCGCCGGGACGGTGCCGACCACCGGAATGTCGAGCGCGGCGCGGACATGCAGCAGGGCGATGGTCGAGGCGGTGTTGCAGGCGATGACGGCGAGGCGCGGGCGATAGCGCTCCACCAGCCGGCCGAGCAGGGCGGGCACGCGCGCGGCGATTTCCGCCTCGCTCTTGGTGCCATAGGGGAAGCCGGCGCTGTCTGCGGCATAGACGACCGGGGCGTTCGGCAAGGCGGCGCGGGCCGGGGCTAGGATGGACAGCCCCCCCACGCCGGAATCGAAGAAAAGGATGGGAGCGTCTGGTGCGACCGTCATGCGCGCCTGTGTCGCGGCATGGGGCGGGAGTGTCAACGTCCGGTGCTTGCAAAACGGGCCGGTCGCTGCCACCTCGCGGGCCGATCGAAGGAGAACAGGATGACCCAGCCCAGCATGAAGCAGAAGATGATCGCGGGTGAGCCCTATCATGCGAGCGACCCGGAAATCATCGCGGACCAGCTGGCCGCAGCGGCGTGGATGCAGCGTTTCAACGCGACCCTGCCGCCCGAGCGCGAGGCATTGCTGCGCGAGCGGCTGGGCGCGCTGGGGGCGGGATCGACGATCCGGCCGCCGTTCCACTGCGACTATGGCTTCAACATCTTCCTGGGCGCGGGCGTGTTCCTGAACTTCAACTGCGTCATCCTGGACGTGGTGCCGGTGACCATCGGCGACGGCACCCAGATCGGCACCGGGGTGCAGATATTGACCGCCGATCATCCGCGCGATCCGGCCGAGCGCGCCACCGGCATCGAATGGGGCGTGCCGATCAATATCGGCCGCAATGTGTGGATCGGCGGCGGCGCGATCATCCTGCCCGGCGTGACGATCGGCGACGATGCGCTGATCGGTGCGGGCAGCGTGGTGACGCGCGACGTGCCGGCCGGTGCAACCGTGGTCGGCAATCCCGCGCGGGTGCGGTAAACCGATACTGCCCATTGCTCCCCGCGCCCGTCACGCTATTGTCGCGCGCAACAATCAGAACAGGCCGGCCGATTGCATCGGCTGTCCTGTTCTGGTCTTTTGATGTACCGCGTTTTCCGAGCCAGCAGTTGTTCCACCTGCTTTGAAAACGCTTTATCGGCGAATTTCATGACACCTCCCTGGCTGCTTCCCGCTTTTGTCCTGGTGCTGGGCTATCTGCTCGGCTCGATCCCCTTTGGCCTGCTGCTGACGCGCTTCACCGGCGCTGGCGACCTGCGCCAGATCGGGTCGGGGAATATCGGCGCGACCAATGTGCTGCGCACCGGGCGCAAGGGGCTGGCGGCGGCGACCCTGCTGCTCGACCTGCTCAAGGGGGCGGCGGCGGTGCTGATCGGCGCGGCGCTGGTGGATGGTGGCGGGCCGATGGCGGGCGCCATGGCGTTCATCGGCCATTGCTACCCGGTCTGGCTGCGCTTTGCCGGTGGCAAGGGCGTGGCGACGATGATGGGCGTGGTGACGGCCATGTACTGGCCGGCCGGCATCGTCTTTGCGGTCGTGTGGCTGGGCGCGCTGTTCGGCACCAAATGGTCGTCGGTCGGCGGCATGTCGGCCGCGGTCAGCGCACCGATCGCCATGTTTGCCTTTGGCCGGATCGATCTGGTGCCGGTCAGCCTGGCGCTCGCGCTGATCGTGCTTTGGCGGCACCGTGCCAATATCGCCCGGCTGATGAAGGGCGAGGAGCCCAAGGTCGGCAGTTCCAAGCAGAAAGCCGCCACCGAGTGAGCGGGCAGGAGCGGTTCGACCGTCTCCGCCTGATCCGATCCCCGCGGATCGGCCCCGTCAGCTACCGCCAGTTGCTCGCGCGCTTCGGCAGCGCGGCTGAAGCGCTGCGCGCCATTCCCATGCTTGCCGCGCGCGGTGGGGGAGAGGCGCGGGTGGCCGATGCTGCCGCGATCGAGCGGGAGATTTCCGCGACCCGCGCGATCGGCGCCCGCTATCTGCTGATGGGGGATGCCGACTATCCCGCGCTGCTGGCCGAGATGGAGGGCGCGCCGCCGGCGCTGATCGTGCGCGGCGATGCCGCGATCGCGGCGCGGCCCTGCATCGCCATGGTCGGCGCGCGCAACGCCTCGGCCGCCGCCTGCCGCTTCGCCCGGATATTGGCGCAGCAACTGGGCGATCGCGGTGCGGTGGTCGTGTCCGGCCTGGCGCGCGGCATCGATACCGAAGCGCATCGCGGGTCGATCGACAGCAGCACGATCGGCGTGATCGCCAGCGGCATCGACATCGGCTTCCCGCCCGAAAATGCGGCCTTGCAGGAGGATGTGGCGCAGCGCGGCCTGCTGGTGACCGAGCATCCGCCCGGCACCCAGCCGCTCGCCCGGCATTTCCCGGCGCGCAACCGGATCATCGCCGGCCTCGCGCTGGGCACGGTCGTGGTGGAGGCGGCGCCCAAGTCGGGGTCGCTGATCACCGCAAGGCTGGCGACCGAGGCGGGGCGCGAGGTGATGGCAGTGCCGGGATCGCCGCTCGACCCCCGCGCCCAGGGCTGCAACCTGCTGATCCGCGAGGGCGCGACATTGGTGCAGAATGCCGACGACATTCTGGAGGCGGTCGGCGGGCTTGATCCCCGCATGGTGCGGCAGGGCAGTTTCGACTTCATCGGCCTGCCGGTGTCGAGCGATGTCGCCGATGCCGATCGCGCCGCGGTGATCGCGCTGCTGGGGCCGGTCGCGGTGGCGGTGGACGAGATCATCCGCCTGTCCAGCCTGTCGCCCGCTATCGTGCAGACGGTGCTGCTGGAACTGGAGCTGGCGGGCGGGCTGGAACGGCAGGCGGGTGGACGGGTGAGCCTGTCGTGACGAAGCATCTGGCATAGCCCGCTCATCTTGCCTACATCAGCCGACGCTTGACGCCCGCCGTCTTCGCCTTCCACACTCGCGCACATACGTGAGAGACTTCCAAACCGGGGCCTGAATGCAACTTGTCATTGTCGAATCGCCGGCCAAGGCGAAGACCATCGAGAAATATCTGGGCGGGGATTTCCATGTCCTGGCCAGCTACGGCCATATCCGCGACCTGCCGCCCAAGGATGGGTCGGTCGATCCCGACAATGGCTTTGCCATGTCGTGGGAAAATTATGGCGACAAGGGCAAGCAGCTCAAGGCCATCGCCGACGAGGCGAAGAAGGCCACGCGATTGATCCTGGCGACTGACCCTGATCGCGAAGGGGAAGCGATCAGCTGGCATGTGCAGGAAGTGCTGCGCGCCAAGAAGGCGCTGCCGCAGACGGTGGACCGGGTGACGTTCAACGCCATCACCAAGGCGGCGGTACTGGACGCGATGGCCAAGCCGCGCGCGCTGGACGAGGATCTGATCGACGCCTATCGCGCGCGCCGCGCGCTCGACTATCTGGTGGGCTTCACCCTGTCGCCGGTGCTGTGGCGCAAGCTGCCCGGCGCCAAGTCGGTCGGCCGCGTCCAGTCGGTCGCGCTGCGCCTGGTGGTGGAGCGCGAGCGCGAGATCGAAAGCTTCGTGCCGCAGGAATATTGGTCGATCTCGGCCGAGATGGAGCAGGGCGGGCAGGGCTTCACCGCGCGCCTGGTCCGCTGGAAGGGCGAGAAGATCGACCGCCTGACCATCGGCAAGGAAGGCGATGCCATGGCCGCCAAGGCGGACGTGGAGGCCGGCCGCTTCACCGTCGACAAGGTCGAGACGAAGCCGCTCACCCGCAATCCGCCGCCGCCCTTCACCACATCGACCCTGCAGCAGGAAGCCGCGCGCAAGCTGGGCTTTTCCGCCAGCCACACGATGCGGATCGCGCAGCAGCTCTACGAGGACGGCGCGATCACCTATATGCGTACCGATGGCGTGCAGATGGACGGCAGCGCCATCTCGGCCGCGCGCAAGGCGATCGCGGAACGCTATGACGGCGGTTATCTGCCCGAAAAGCCGCGCCAATATCAGACCAAGGCGAAGAATGCGCAGGAAGCGCACGAAGCCATTCGTCCGACCGAATTCCATCGCGACAAGGTCGGCGGCGGCGATCATGCGCGCCTCTATGACCTGATCTTCAAGCGCGCGCTGGCGAGCCAGATGGCTTCGGCCCGGCTGGAACGCACCACCATCGACATGGTCGACGGCAGCGGCAGCCATACGCTGCGCGCCACCGGCCAGGTGGTGATCTTCCCCGGTTTCCTCGCCCTCTATGAGGAAGGTCGCGACGACGCCGAGGATGATGATAGCAAGCTGCTGCCGCGCCTGAGCGAAGGCGATGCGCCGGCCAAGAAGAAGGTGAGCGCCGAGCAGCATTTCACCCAGCCGCCGCCGCGCTATTCCGAAGCCTCGCTGGTCAAGAAATTGGAAGAGCTGGGCATCGGTCGCCCGTCGACCTATGCCTCGACCCTGCAGGTTCTGAAGGATCGCGACTATGTCCGCGTCGAGAAGAACCGCTTCTTTGCCGAGGAAAGCGGGCGTCTCGTCACGGCCTTCCTGGAGCGCTTCTTCGAGCGCTATGTCTCCTATGATTTCACCGCTGGTCTTGAGGACGAGCTGGACGAGATTTCCGGCGGCCGTGCCCAGTGGCAGGAAGTGCTCGAAGCCTTCTGGAAGGACTTCAAGCCCAAGACCGCCGAGATCATGGAGCAGAAGCCGTCGGACATCACGGCGGAGCTGGACAAGTTCCTGGAGCCGATGCTGTTCCCGCCCAAGGCGGACGGCAGCAATCCGCGCGCCTGCCCGCTCTGCGCCGATGGCCAATTGTCGCTGCGCGGTGGCCGTTTTGGTGCGTTCATTGCCTGCTCCAACTATCCCGAGTGCAAATATACCCGCAAGTTCGGCCAGCCGGGCGGCAGCGATGGCGCCGATACCGGTCCCGAAATCCTGGGTCAGCATCCCGAGACCGGGCAGGACATCGTCAAGAAGTCCGGCCGTTTCGGCCCCTATATCGAGATGGGCGAGGGCAAGGAGGCCAAGCGCGGGTCGATCCCCAAGGATCTGCCCGATGGCGAGATGACGCTCGACTGGGCGATCAAGCTGCTGAGCCTGCCGCGCGAGGTTGGTCTGCACCCGGAAACCGGACTGCCGATCGTTGCCAATATCGGCCGTTTCGGTCCCTATCTGCTGCATGACGGCAAATATGGCCGCCTGTCCTCGACCGCCGAGATTTTCGAGGTGGGCATGAACATGGCCGTCGCCAAGCTCGCCGATGCGGCGAACAAGGGCGGGCGTGGCGGTTCGTCGCGCGAGCCGCTCAAGGTGTTGGGCAAGCATCCGCGCACCGAGGCGGAGATCAAGCTGATGGCGGGCCGCTATGGCCCCTATGTCACTGACGGCACCACCAACGCGACCCTGCCCAAGACGATCGAGCAGGACGCGCTGACCTTGGAGGAAGCGGCCCAACTGATCGACGCGCGCGCGGCGGCGGCCCCGGCCAAGAAGGGCAAGAAGGCGCCGGCGAAGAAGGCGGCCGCCAAGAAGCCGGCGGCAAAGAAGGAAGCGGGGGAGAAGAAGCCCGCCGCCAAGAAGGCACCGGCCAAGAAGAAGGCGGCGGCGGAATAATACGCCATCGCCCTGGTCGCTTGCTGCGGGGTTAGCCCCAATAATGTGCGGCAGCGATCAGGGCGCCGGCGGCGAGGATGGCCGCGGCGATCCAGTCACTGCCTTGGTATGATGGGGACGGCGTGGCTTGTGTTGCGTCTGCCTCCAGCCGCCGCGTCAGCGCGCGCAACAGGCGCGGGGCGTCGTCGGCGATGCGCGAGAGTTCGAGCAGCAGCGCGACGGTCTTTTCCGGGGCATGGGCCGCCGCGACCTGGCTCATCACCAGCCGGCCGCGCGCCTTTTGCAGCGCCTGCGACAGGTCGAAGCCGGGCTGGATCGCGCCCAGCACCCCGTCCATCGTGATCAGCGCCTTGAAGATGAGGGCGAGGTCGGGCGGCAGCACCAGCCCCTCCTTGCGCAGCAGCGGAAAGAAGTCGGCGACCATGCGGGTGAGGACCAGCGGGCCGCTGCCATGGCGCGCGACCAGTTGCTCGGCGGCGTCCAGCACCCGGCCGGGATCGGGCGCGCTGGCCTTTGACCAGAGCAGCAGCGTGTCGGCCAGGGTGCGCGCGTCGCCGGAGCGGAGCGAGAGGATGAAGGAAAGAAATTCCTGCCGCCGCCGCGCACTGACATGCCCGATCAGGCCCAGGTCGAGCAAGGCGAGCCGGTCACCGGGCAGGCAGAGAAGGTTGCCGGGATGGGGATCGCCATGGAAGCGACCATGGACCAGCACCATGTCGAGCACCAGCGCAGCGCCAAGGTCGGCGATCGCGACCGGATCGATGCCGGCAGCGCGCAAGGTGTCGCCGTCGCGCGGCGGCACACCGTCGATATAGTCCATGACCAGCACGGTTTCCGCGCAATAGGTCCAGTGGATCGCCGGAATGACCACGGCCGGGTTGTCGGCCAGGTCTTCGCGCAGCCGGTCGGCATTGCGACCTTCCTGGGTGAAATCCAGTTCCTCCAGCAAGGTATCGAGCAATTGCTGCACCAGCGCCTGCGGCTGGAAACGGCGCGCCTCGCGACTGCTGGCCTCGACGATGCCGGCCAGATGGGTGATGAGGCGCAGGTCCGCCTCCATCGCCTTGCGGATGCCCGGCCGGCGGATCTTGACCACCACCTCCTGCCCGTCGGTCAGCGTGGCGCGATGGACCTGTGCCATGGAGGCGGCTGCGAGCGGGGCCGTATCGAAGCGGGCAAAGGCGGTCTCGACCGGTTCGCCCAGCACCGCTTCGAGGCGCGGGCGAAGCTGGTCGAAGGGCAATGTGGGCGCGTCGCTGTGCAGCTTGCCGAATTCGGCGATCCACGCTTCGGGCAGCAGATCCTGCCGCGTGGCGAGGATCTGGCCGAGCTTCACATAGGTCGGGCCGAGCGCCTCCATCGCCTGCCGGGTGCGGCGGGGCAGGTCGGGCGGATCGGCGGCGGCGCTGTCATCGCCTTTCGCCAGTCCCAGCCGGGCGAGCAGCATGTCGAGGCCGAAGCGGGTCGCGACGCTGGTAATCTCGGCCAGTCGTGCGCGATCCCGCGTGGCCACCATGATGGTCTTGAGCATGAAGGCTCAACGACCGGGGTGGCGATTATGTTTCGCTTGTGCAGCGAAGTGGATCAGTCGACCCAGTCGAGGCCGATGTCGCGATAGATGAAGCGGTCTTCTTCCCAGTCTTCCTTCACCTTGACGTGGAGGTAGAGATGGACCTTGACGCCCAGGAGGTTGGCCAGTTCGGCGCGCGCCTTGGACCCGATTTCCTTGAGGCGCTGGCCACCCTTGCCCAGCACGATCGCGCGCTGGCTGGAGCGGCCGACCAGGATCTGCTGGTGGATTTCGACCGAACCGTCGTCGCGTTCCTTATACTGCTCGGTATCGACCGCGGCGGCATAGGGCAGTTCGGCGTGGAGCTGGTGATAAAGCTGCTCGCGGGTGATTTCGGCCGCCAGCATGCGGTCGGTCGCATCCGACACCTGATCCTCGGGGAAATGCCAGGGGCCTTGGGGCATGGCGTTCGCAAAGGCGGTCTTGAGTTCGGGCAAGCCATCGCCGGTCGCGGCGGAAACGAAGAAGGTCTCCTCGAACTCCAGTTCCTCATAGAGGCGCTGGGTATGGACCAGCAGCTTCTCCTTGACCGCGATGTCGACCTTGTTGAGCACCAGCCATTTGCGTTCCGGCCGGGCCTTCAGCGCAGCGATGATCGGCTCCATCTTGGCGCCAAGGCCCGCTTTGCCATCGACCAGCAGGACGATCAGGTCGGCGCCCTGCGCGCCGCCCCAGGCGGCCTGCACCATCGCGCGATCGAGGCGGCGGCGCGGCGCGAAGATGCCGGGCGTGTCGACCAGCACCATCTGCGCATCGCCCTCGATCGCGACGCCCATGACGCGGGTGCGCGTGGTCTGCGCCTTGGGGCTGGTGATCGCCACCTTCTGCCCGACAAGTGCATTGACCAGCGTCGACTTGCCGGCATTGGGGGCGCCGACGATGGCGATGACGCCACAGCGCTGATTTTCAAACTCGATGGTCAATCACATGCTCCGTTCGCTCCACGCCAATGCGCGGAGACGTCTTCCTAAACCAAAATGAATGTTGGGGACAGGCTTAGCCCGCCAATTGCTCCAGCAGGGCTTTCGCCGCGGCCGTCTCGGCTTCCTGCTTGGAGCCGCCGGTGGCGCTCGCCTCGCCCGCGCCCTTGATCGAGACGGTGACGGTGAAGCGCAGCGCATGGTGCGGCCCCGACCGGTCCGTCATCACATATTCGGGTGGCTTGCGCTTGTTCGACGCGGCCCATTCCTGCAGCGCCGACTTGGGGTGGCGCGGCGCGGCGGTCTGGGTGTCGACCCGGTCGCCCCACAGGCGACGGACCAATGTGCGTGCCTCGTCCAGCCCGGCCTCCAGATAGAGGGCGCCGATCAGCGCCTCCATCACGTCGCCCAGCACATTGTCGCTGTCGGCGGCGCCATCGTCGCGCGCCTGCTTGCCCAGCACCAGATGGGTGGGCACGCCGGCGGCGCGGGCCACCTGCGCACAGGTTTCGCCCGAGACCAGCGCGTTGAAACGGCGCGACAGCTTGCCTTCCGGTTCGGTCGGGAAGCGGGCATAGAGCCATTCGGCGATCAGCAGCCCCAGGATGCGGTCGCCCAGAAATTCCAGCCGCTCGTAATTTTCCGCCTTGGCGCTGCCATGGGTCAGCGCCTGTTCGAAGGCGGCGGGGTTGATCGGCGCGCGGCCGATCAGCGCGATCAGCCAGGCTGCGGTATCAGGCCTGTGCGAAGCCACCATCAAAAGCCTTCCCCGATCCGGCTCCAGCGTGCGGCGGTGAACCAGGTCCAGGGCAGCAGCCAGTTGGCGCTGCCGTCGGTCGAGAAGACCGAAACAAGTGCCTTGCCGACCAGATTTTCCTCGGGGACGAGGCCGATGCCGCCGCCTTCGACCGCCGGGAAGCGGCTGTCGGCGCTGCGATCGCGATTGTCGCCCATCATGAAGAGATGGCCTTGCGGCACCAGCACGGTGTCACGGTCGTCGGCGGCGCCATCGGGCACCAGGTCGAGGACGTTATAGCTCTTGCCGCCCGGAAGCGTCTCACGATACTGGGGATAGCGGCACTGCTTGCCACCGCCCGGCGCGGCCTGTTCGAATTCGGGGCGATAGCAGGGGGAGGGGCTGCCTTCCTTCTGCGCGGCATCTTCCATGTTGGGCGTCACCGGAATGACGAGGTCGGCGACTTTCTGCTTCGGGATCGCCTGGCCATTCAGATAGACGGTGCCGCCGCGAACCGAGATCATGTCGCCCGGCAGGCCGATCACCCGCTTGATATAGTCGTTCTTCTGGCTCGGCGGCGCCTTGAACACCACCACGTCGCCGCGCTGCGGCGTCGAGGGGAAGATGCGGCCGGGGATCAGCGGCACCGAGAAGGGCAGCGAATAGCGCGAATAGCCATAGGGCCATTTGGCGACCAGCAGATAGTCGCCGATCAGCAGCCGCGGCTGCATCGATTCCGAAGGGATGTTGAAGGGCGAGACGATGAAGCTGCGCAGGACGAAGACGAACACCGCCAGCTTGGCGAGGAACCAGATGAAGTCCCGCGTTTCCGATTTTGCGCTCATGTCTGCCTAATGTTCCTTCAAGATCGTGCCGCGCTGCGACGTATCACTGCGGCCTGTCGCGGCTTTTGCGGGGTCGCCCGCGCCGCGTCAAGCGCGTGGACGATGCAATGCGTGCCGCTTTTGGATAAGGAGAGGAAGAATCGACCGGTACAGCGTCGATATCGACCAACGACCAAGAGGATCTCCCGCATGTCCAGTCCCGCACTGGCGGCCCTTGCCGCCCTGCCTCAAGCTGAACTCAAGACCATCTTCGAGAGTGATCCCGACCGCCTGTCCAAGCTGGTGCTGAGCCATGGGCCGCTGCGCTTCGACTGGTCCAAGACGCATCTGACCGACGATCTGGTCGACGGCTTCCTGAAGCTGGCGCAGGAACAGGATTTCACCGGACGTCGCGAAGCACTGTTCGCCGGCGAGGCGGTGAACAATACTGAAGGACGCGCCGCCGAGCACACCGCGCAGCGCGGCGTCGGCAATGCCGACAGCGTGGCGCTGGCCAAGGCGCTGCATAATCGCACCCGCGCGCTGATCGACGCGATCGAGGCGGAAGCGCTCGGCCCGATCCGCCATATCCTGCATATCGGCATCGGCGGGTCGGCGCTCGGCCCCGACCTGATCGTCGATGCGCTGGGCGGCGACGGCATGCGCTATGATGTCGCGATCGTCTCCAATGTCGACGGCACGGCGCTCGAAAAGGCGATGGATGCGTTCGATCCCGACGCCACGCTGATCGCGATCGCGTCCAAGACCTTCACCACCAGCGAAACCATGCTGAACGCGGCGAGCGCGATCAACTGGATGGTCGAGGCGGGTGTCGAAGACCCTTATGGCAAGGTGATTGCGCTGACCGCCGCGCCAGAAAAGGCGATGGAATGGGGCGTCGACGAGACCCGCATCCTGCCCTTCCCCGAAAGCGTCGGCGGCCGCTATTCGCTCTGGTCGTCGATCGGCTTCCCCGCCGCACTGGCGCTGGGCTGGGACGCGTTCGAAAGCCTGCTGGAGGGCGCTGCGGCGATGGACCGCCATTTCCAGCTGACCGATCCGCGCGAGAATATCCCGCTGATCGCCGCCTTCGTCGATCAATATTATGCTCGTGTGCTGGGCTGCGAGACGCGCGCCCTGTTCGCCTATGACGAGCGGCTGGCGCTGCTGCCCTCCTATCTCCAGCAGTTGGAGATGGAGAGCAATGGCAAGTCGGTGAAGCTGGACGGATCGCCAGTCGATGGGCCGACCGCGCCGATCACCTGGGGCGGCGTCGGCACCGATGCGCAGCATGCGGTGTTCCAGCTGCTGCACCAGGGCACGATCCTGACCCCGGTGGAGTTCATCGCCTCGATCGAACCGGGCAATGCGCTCGACCCGGCGCATCATCGCGCACTGCTGGTCAACTGCTTCGCCCAAGGCGCGGCGCTGATGCGCGGCAAGGACAATGAAGATCCGGCCCGTGCCTATGCCGGCAACCGCCCGTCGACCACCATCCTGATGGATGATGTGAACCCAGAGGCGCTGGGCGCGCTGATCGCCTTCTACGAGCATCGCACCTTCGCCAATGCCGTGCTGATGGGGATCAACCCCTATGACCAGTTCGGTGTCGAGCTGGGCAAGGAGATCGCCAAGTCGATCGAGGCCAATGGCCCGACCGGTTTCGACCCCTCGACCATGGCGCTGATCGAGATCGCGCTGGGCGAATAAACCTCCCCGCAGGGGGAGGGGGACCGGCCGCAGGCCGGTGGAGGGGGCTATCCTTCTCCGCCGGGCTGGCGGCACACCCCCTCCATCATGCTGCGCATGGTCCCCCTCCCCACATGCGGGGAGGAAATTCCCATTTGTAACTGCGCCGTCCAGCCGCCATATCCGCCGCCAAGATAGTGCGCCGAGCGGAGACTGGCATGAGCGATTATGATTTCGACCTTTTCGTCATCGGCGCAGGATCGGGCGGGGTGCGCGCGTCGCGCGTCGCCGCCGCGCATGGCGCAAAGGTCGCGGTGGCCGAGGAATTTCGCGTCGGCGGCACCTGCGTCATCCGCGGCTGCGTGCCCAAGAAGCTGCTCATCTATGGCGCCCATTTCGCCGAGGATCTGAAGGACGCCCGCCGTTTCGGCTGGAATGTGCCGGACTGCGGCTTTGAATGGGCGACGCTGCGCGACAATGTGCTGGCCGATGTCGACCGGCTGGAAGGACTCTACACCAACACGCTCAACAGCCATAAGGTCGAGCTGATCGCCGAGCGGGTGACGGTGACCGGACCGCATAGCGTGAAGCTCGCCAGCGGACGCGAGGTGACGGCCAAGGTCATCCTGGTCGCGACCGGCGCCTGGCCGCTGATCCCCGAGGTGGAGGGCGCAGAACATGGCATCACCTCCAACGAGGTGTTCCACCTGGACGAATGCCCCAAGCGCATCGTCATCGTCGGGGGCGGCTATATCGCGAATGAATTTGCCGGCATCTTCCACCAGTTCGGCAGCCATGTGACGATGGTCAACCGGGGTGGCACGCTGCTGCGCGGCTATGACGAGCAGATCCGCGACCGGCTGCTCCAGATTTCGACGATGAAGGGGATTAATTTCCGCTTCAACGCGCAGATGGAGAAGATCGAGAAGAAGGAGGATGGCACCTTGTGCGTCCACTTCAAGAATGGCGATCCGGTCGCGGCCGATATCGTGCTGTTCGCCACCGGTCGCCAACCGCACACCGACGGTCTGGGTCTGGAGAATGCCGGCGTCGAGATCGACGACAAGGGCGCGATCAAGGTCGACGAATATAGCCGCACCAGTTGCGAGAGCATCTACGCCGTGGGCGACGTCACCGATCGGCTGCAACTGACCCCGGTGGCGATCCGCGAGGGCCATGCCTTTGCCGACACCGTGTTCGGCAACAATCCGCGCACCGTCGACTATAGCTGCGTGCCGTCGGCCGTGTTCAGCCATCCGCCGCTGGCCGGCGTCGGCCTGACCGAAGCGCAGGCCAAGAACAAATATGGCACGGTGAAGGTCTATACCTCCGACTTCCGGCCGATGAAGAATGTGCTGGCCGGGCGCGACGAGCGGGCGCTCTACAAGATGGTCGTGGATGCGACCACCAACAAGGTGGTGGGCCTGCACATGATCGGCCCGGATGCGCCGGAAATCCTGCAGGCGGCGGCCGTCGCGGTGAAGGCGGGCCTCACCAAGCAGGATTTCGATGATACGGTCGCGCTGCACCCCAGCATGGCTGAAGAGCTGGTGCTGCTGAAGTAAAGGCGGAGAACCAAAAATCCGTTCGCTTCGAGCGTGTCGAGAAGCGCAGAGCGCTGCGCTTGCCGTTTCTCGACTTCGCTCGAAACGAACGGGCTTAGTTGTTGGCTACAAAGGTAATCACCAGCGCGTCGCGCCAGGCGGGCTGGGCGGGATCGACGGCGTGGATTTCGGTTACGCCGTGGAAGATGCGGTGGTCATCGATCAGCATCGCGTCGCCCGGTTGGGCCAGGGTGAATTCGCCCATCGGCGTGCCGTCAGCGGCGCCGATGCGGGTGACGCCCTCGCGCACGTTACGGCGTTCGACCAGCATCACGAAGACCCGATCAACGCCGTCGCGGTGCATGCCCTCGGGCGTGGGGCGGCCAAGCTCCCCCGGCTTCGCCTCGATGCGGAACTGGTGCATCTCGACATGCCAGTCGCCCGATGATGCCGGATCGAAATGGCCGACGCAAAAGGCGAGCAGCGCCTGCGTCACCGGCAGCGCGATCGTAGCGTCTTCGACGGGATCGAACCAGCGCTGCACGTCGCCGTTCAGCGGATTATAGTCGCGGCTCTGATAATGGGGCTGGTGCGGCTGGCGGATGAACTGGCCGGCGGCGCAGCGAAAGGTCGCGTGGCGGCGGCGGCGATAACGGCCGCCATCAGCCATGAAGAGGTCGGGGCCAAGATCGTCCCAGCTGCGGGCAAAGGGCGCCCAGTCGGCCGCGCCGATTTCCAGCTGGTGCAGCAGGCCGGCGCCGGCCAGGCGGGCATAGCCATCCTGTTCCAGCGCCTGGTCGATGGTGGGCAGGCAGTCCGTATCGCTCATTTCCATCCTCATAGGCAGAGGAGGAAACGAGCGACAGGGCCAGTTGCCACAAGCAGGATGCTAACTCCCGTTCGCTTCGAGCGAAGTCGAGAAGCGGCAAGCGCCGTGCTGCCGTTTCCCGACAAGCTCGAAACGAACGGACGTGGGTTTTTTAGTAGATGGTGGGCACCATGCCGCCTTCGACCTTGACCGCAGCGCCGTTGGTGGCGGCGGCCAGCGGGCTGGCGAGATAGGCGGTCATCGCACCGACCTCATCGGCTTCGATCAGCCGCTTGATCAGCGAAAGCGGGCGCAGCTTGGTGAAGAATTCAGCCTCGCGTTCGGTTTCGGACGCGTCCTTGTTCTCGACCACCGAGCGGATGAACTCGACAATGCCCTCCGAGCGGGTCGGGCCGGGCAGCACCGAATTGACGGTGACGCCGGTACCGCGCGTATGTTCGGCCAGGCCGCGTGAAATGGCGAGCTGGGCCGACTTGGTCATGCCATAATGGATCATCTCGGCGGGCGGCAGCAGGCCGCTTTCGCTGGCGATGAAGAGGATGCGGCCCCAGTTCTTTTCGAGCATCTTCGGAAAATAATGGCGGGCGAGGCGGGCGCCGCTCACCACATTGACCTCGAACAGATGATGCCAGTCCGCGTCCGTGATGTCGGTGAAGTCCTTGGCCTCATAGATGCCGAGATTATTGACCAGGATGTCGATGTCCGGGACGGCGGCGATCAGCGCGTCGGCACCCGCGGCGGTCGCGGGATCGGCCAGTACCGGGCGGATGGTGCCGGCCTGCGACAATTCGGCGGCGGCAGCGTCCAGCTTGGCCTGGTTGCGGCCGGTGATGACGACCTCGACCCCTTCCTCAGCCAGGCGCTTGGCGATGGCGAAGCCGATGCCGGCAGTCGATCCGGTGACGAGGGCGGTCTTGCCCGAAAGCTGAAGATCCACGATGAATTCCTCTGAAAGTGACAGCGAAGTTGACAGCAAGATAGAGCATTTTGCATTGATGATTAGATTGCACTTTCGCATTTCAGAAGTGATTTGAAATCATGGATAACCGGTTCGGCGACATCGAAACCTTCCTGATGGTGGCGGGTGAAGGCAGTCTGGCGGCGGCGGCCAAGGCTTTGCGCCTGACGCCATCGGCGGTCAGCCGGTCGGTCGCGCGGCTGGAACAAAGGCTGGGCGTCACCCTGCTGCGGCGGACGACGCGGGCGCTGGCGCTCACGCCGGAAGGCGTCACCTATCGCGACCGTATGGCGGTGCTGCTGGGCGACATGATGGCGCTGGAGGCGGGGCTGGGCGAGGATCGCACGACGCCGCGCGGGCTGTTGCGGATCAACGCTTCGCCCTCCTTCGGCATCGAATGCCTGATCCCGATCCTGCCCGGCTTCCGTGACCTCTATCCGGCGGTGACGGTGGACCTGACCCTGTCCGACACGATCGTCGATCTGGTCGAGGAGCGGGCCGATATCGCCATCCGTATCGGCCCGCTGCGCGACACCAGCCTGCGCGCGAAGAAGCTGGGCCATAGCGCGATGGTGCTGGTGGCCAGCCCCGCCTATCTCGCCCGGCGCGGCACGCCGCAGACGCCGGACGATCTGGACGATCATGACTGCCTGCGCTTCAGCTTCCGCCGCTCGATCGACGGCTGGCCGTTCCGCATCCGCGGAAAGCTGGTGCAGCGGCCGGTGCAGGGCAGCTTCTACGGCAATTCAGGCGAAGTGGTGCGGCAGATGGCGGTCGCTGGCGGTGGCATCGCCCGGCACGGCCATTTCCATGTCGCGAGCGACATCAGGGCGGGGCGATTGGTCGAAGTGCTGGCCGACTATAATCCCGGCGATGGCGAGGATATCCATGCGCTCTATGCGGCGGAAGATCGCACGGCGGCGCGGGTGCGTGCGTTTCTCGACTATCTGGACGGGGCGATGCCCGTGGTGGGTTGAAGGGGCGCCCGCGGGTGCCGGCGCCCCTTCGTCCGGTCAAAAGGCCACGACCATCGACCCGCTGATCGCGCGGGGCGAGCCGAGATAGGCGGTGGTGGCGGTGCTGGTGAGGCCGGTGCCCGAATAGCCGATATAGACCTTGTCGAACAGGTTGGTGACGTTGAGCTGGAAGAAGGTCTTCTTGAGGCCCCATCGCTCCAGCGAGAAGCGGGCATCGAGATCGACCAGCGTATAGCCGGGCAGTTTCACCGTGTTGATGTCGTTGACATAGCGTTCGCCGGTCCGCTTGATCTGGAGGCCGAGGTCGACCGGGCCGAGCGTGCCCTGGATGCGGCTGCCCAGCGTGTAGACCGGCGCGCCGGCCTCGCGCTTGCCGGCGGTTGCGGCATAGGTGCTGGCGCCGGTCTGGACATCGTCCTTGATCTCCGACTTGAGGTAGGAGCCGAAGACGTAGAGCATCAGATCCTTGACCGGACGCACCGCGACGCTGCCGTCGACGCCATATTTGTCGACGCGGCCGAGGTTGCGGGTCACGCTGCAATCGCAATCGGCGTCATAGGCGGTCGCCAGGCGGTTGTTGTAGCGGGTGTACCAGCCCGAGAGCTGCGCCTGAACGATGCCGGACTGATAGCGCAGGCCAAGGTCGAACGCGTCGGAGGTTTCCGGCTTGGGATTGCCCGAGCTGGAGCCTTCGTCGAAATAGAGCGCGCCATAGAGCGCGTCGGTGCCGGGTACGGACAGGTTCTTGGCATAGCTGGTGAAGACGCTGGCCTTGCTGGTGAACTTGTAGGTGACGCCAAGGTTCGGCAGCAGCTTGTTATAGTCGAACTTGCGCGACTGCGGCGCGGCATAGGCGCTGTTGGCGGCAAGCTGGGCATCGATGCCGGCTTGGGTCGCCGGGCAGTTGACGTTGCCCGATGCGTCGGTGGTGACGCAATATTGATTGAGGTCGCGGCTGAAGAAGGGCATGCGCGCGCCCAGCAGCAGGATGACCTGATCGTCGAGATAGGAACCGCGATATTCGCCCGAAATCTGGTTCAGCGTGGCATAGGATAGCCGGTTGCGCTTCTGCACGACATTGCCGTCGGCATCGACGATCGGATTGTTGATCGGGAAGACATCGACCGGATCGCCATTGGCCTCCAGATAGCCGGCCTCGCCGGTCTGGCGATGGCGGGCGCGGTCATAGGTGTAGGACAGGCGCAGGCGATTGTCGGGGTCGATATCGTAGGACAGGTTGGCGATCACGCCATAGCGTTTGGTCACGGTCTGGCTGGGTGACAGGACGCGCACGAAATCCTGCGTGTCGCCATCGCCATTCAGGTCCACGCCGCCGACATAATAATATTGGGTCGAGCTGCTGGTGGCGGTGTTGCGGCTGTCCTTGAGATAATGGCCGCCCGTGTTGCCGTCGGCACTGGCGCCTTCATAGGCATAGGATGTGCCGCCGCCATTGGCCTTGGTATATTGGAAGCTGGGATCGACCGTCAGCGTGAGGCCATTCGCCAGGGTGAAGCGCGAATTGAGCCGGACATTGCCGGTGTTGGACGGGTTGTAGCGCCGCTCGAACGCCGAACCGCAGCTATTGGCATAGTCGGTGACGCCGGTCTGCGGCGTGTCCACGGTGCAGGTCGCGGTGTCGTAGAAGCGGCCGTCGGTCGTGCCGGGGAAGGTCGCGGTGGTATAGGTCGAACCGTTGAAGGTGTTGCGGTTCTGGTTGTAATGGCCCGCCAGTGCGATGAAGTCGCCATTGCTGCCGATCGGCTGGTAGATCTTGCCATTATATTGCTGTTTATCAACGCCGCCATAATTGGTGTAGGTCGACTTGTTGGTCGCGCGCGAGGCGGAGAACCAGGCCTTGGTGCCGAACGGCGTGAACACGCCGGTCTGGAACATGCCGAAGATGCGGTGATAGGCGCGATCATCGTCATTGCCGCGGGCGACGATATTGCCATAGCTGGCGCTGATCATCGCGCCCATCTCGTCCGATGGCATCAGCGAGCGGATGTTGATCGTGCCGCCGGCGGCCGAAGCGGTCGGGCTGTCGACGTCGGTGGAGCCCAGGCTGACGGTTGCCGCCTCGATGATTTCCGGGTCGAGCTGCTGGTTGGTGTAGAGCGCGTAATTGCCCGAGTCATTGAGCGGTATGCCGTCGATCGTCTGCGACACGCGGTCGGAGCTGAATCCGCGCACGGTGAAGCTGCCGCCCAGCGATCCCCAGGGGTCCTGGTTGGAGAAGCTGACGCCGGGCACCAGGTTCAGCGTTTCGTTGATCGCCTGGCCGGGGCGCTGGCGGGCGATGATCTCCTGGTCGAGCATGACCTTGGCCTTGGGCGTTTCGGGAATCTTGACGCCGCCCACGCTCTGGTCGCCCTGCGCACCGGTGACGATGATGCTGTCCTCGAAATCCTGCGAGCCGGTCGATTGCGCGAGCGCGATCGTCGGCGCAGCCGCCACGACCAGCGCGGCGCTGCACATCAATAGCTGTTTCATTGACCCGAAATCCCTTTTTACCATGTGCGACAAGGGTGCCGATTATCTGTTCTGGCACCGAGCTGTCCGTGACAGTCCCGCCCTGCAACTGGGATTTCGCTATGACAATTTTGTTAAAAGTGACACGACATATAAGTGAATTATATTTCAATATACTGCACGATCTTCATGGTTGAAGATGAGTATTGAAATGTAAAAGTAATGTCGGATTTTATTTCGGATTTTCGTGTAATTATTACTTCGTGTCAGCCGATCCAGTAGGGCACGATCTGGCGATTGTCGGGGTCGACATGGATCGGGCGGTCGGCGGGCGGGAAGGCGCGCTGGTCGCAGCTCTGGCGCGAGCAGAGGCGGCAGGTGATGCCGATCGGCGTCGCGGCGCCTTCCTCCTGCAGATGCAGGCCGTCGGCATAGACGAAATTGGCCGCATGGGCGACCTCGCAGCCCAGCACTACGGCGAAACGGCGCGGGGTGCGCTTGTAGCTGCCGGACGGCTTCACCAGCCCCTTGGCCATCGAGACATAGCGCACGCCGTCGGGGGTCTCGCCAAGCTGCACATTGATGCGGTCGGGCACGGCCACCGCCTCATGCACGTTCCACAGCGGGCAGGCGCCGCCGAAGCGCGCGAATTGCAGCCGGGTGGCGCTGTGGCGCTTGGTGATGTTGCCGGCCATGTCGACCCGGCAGAAGAAGAAGGGGATGCCGCGCAGGCCCGGCCGCTGCAGTGTGGACAGGCGGTGGCAGGCCTGTTCGAAACTGACGCCGAAGGTGCGGGCCAGCCGGTCGATATCATGGCGCATCGTCCGTGCCGCCTCGCGGAAGGGGGCGTAGGGCATGAGCAGTGCGCCGGCGGCATAATTGCCAAGGCCGATGGCGAGCAGCCGGTCGACGCCGGTGACCGGCAGCCCGGCCTTGCGCACCACATCGGCGATCACCGCCTGCCCCTCCAGCATCATCAGCTGGTGCGCCAGCATGAACTTGCGGCTTTCGGTCGGCAGGGCGGCGTTGATGAACAATTGCCGGTCGGCGGCGCGATAGGCGCGCAGCGCGCTGTCGGGTGTCTCGGCGATCAGCGTCTCGATGCCGTGGCGGCGGGCGAGCGCCTCGACCAGCATCCCTTCGTCCAGCACCTGGCCCTGGGCAAAGCTTTCGGCCATCTCCTCGGCCAGGCAGTCGAGGCTATGGACATAATTGCCCGCCTCGTGAAACCAGTCGCGCGCCGCTTCCCAGGGCAGGCGGGCCTGCACCTCATGATCGTTGGCGATCGCCTCCTCGATCATGTTGATCCGCTCATTGGCGCGCATATGGGCGTTGTAGAGATCGACATAGCGGGCCGCGAACTCGGGGAATTGCAAATGCAGCTTCTCGATCCGTTCCGGCTCCAGCGCCGGGCCGGGCAGTTCGGGATGGGACAGGGCAAAGGCGAAGGCGCCCAGCAATTGCTCGTCCTCGCGGCTGTCGAAACTGGCCCAGTCGGTGGGAAAGGCATTGGCGAGCGCGGCCTTGACCTTGGCGGTCAGCGGGCGATCGTCATTTTCCATTTGGCTGAGATAGGATACGGATATGCCCAGTGCCTGCGCCATGGTCGCCTGGTCCATGCGATGGTCCAGGCGCAGCTGGCGCAGGCGTGGACCTGCGAATATACGATTGCCGCGTGCCATAATCCTTACCCTAATTTGCGAAGTCGCGATTTGCAAATTGGCAAATTTACATTTGCGAACTTTGTGTGCGGCTGGGTAGGGGAAGGGCAAGGCGGCGTCGGCCAAGCTATGGACGCCACGAATTTGGAGAGAAGCCTTTCATGTCGAAGCTCGCCATCATCGAACAGCTGGAAGCCAAGCGCGAGGGCGCCCGCATGGGCGGCGGCCAGCGCCGCATCGACGCGCAGCATGGCAAGGGCAAGCTGACCGCGCGGGAGCGGATCGAAGTGCTGCTGGACGAGGACAGCTTTGAAGAGCTGGACATGTATGTCGAGCATAACTGCATCGATTTCGGCATGGACGAACAGCATATTCCGGGCGACGGCGTCGTCACCGGATCGGGCACGATCAACGGCCGGCTCGTCTATGTCTTCAGCCAGGACTTCACCGTTTATGGCGGTGCGGTGTCGGAACGGCACGCGATGAAGATCTGCAAGATCATGGATATCGCGATGAAGGTCGGGGCGCCGGTGATTGGCCTCAACGACAGCGGCGGCGCGCGCATCCAGGAGGGTGTCGCCTCGCTCGCCGGCTATGCCGAGATTTTCCAGCGCAATGTGCTGGCGTCGGGCGTGGTGCCGCAGATCAGCGTCATCATGGGGCCGTGCGCGGGCGGCGCGGTCTATTCGCCGGCGATGACCGACTTCATCTTCATGGTGAAGGACAGCAGCTTCATGTTCGTAACCGGGCCGGACGTGGTCAAGACCGTTACCAACGAGGTGGTGACCCAGGAGGAACTGGGCGGCGCGATTACCCACACGACCAAGTCGGGCGTGGCGGACGTGGCGTTCGAGAACGACATCGAAGCGTTGCTGGCGGTGCGCGATTTCGTCGACTTCCTGCCCGCGTCCAACAAGGAACCGGTGCCCGAGCGGCCGAGCGCGGACCCGTGGGACCGGCTGGAGGACAGCCTCGACACGCTGATCCCGGCCAATGCCAACCAGCCCTATGACATGCACGAACTGATCCGCAAGGTGGTGGACGAAGGCGACTTCTTCGAGGTGCAGCCGGCGCATGCGGGCAATATCCTGTGCGGTTTCGGCCGGATCGAGGGCAAGACGGTGGGCATCATCGCCAACCAGCCGATGGTGCTGGCCGGCGTGCTGGACATCAACTCGTCCAAGAAGGCCGGCCGGTTCGTGCGCTTCTGCGATGCGTTCGAGATCCCGATCGTCACCTTCGTCGACGTGCCGGGCTTCCTGCCGGGCACCGCGCAGGAGCATAGCGGCATCATCAAGCATGGCGCGAAACTGCTGTTCGCCTATGCCGAGGCGACCGTGCCGAAGATCACCGTCATCACCCGCAAGGCCTATGGCGGCGCCTATGACGTGATGAGTTCCAAGCATCTGCGCGGCGACTTGAACTATGCCTGGCCGACCGCCGAGATTGCGGTGATGGGCGCCAAGGGCGCGGTCGAGATCATCTTCCGCGGCAAGACGCCCGAAGAGATTGCCGAGAAGACCAAGGAATATGAAGACCGCTTCGCCAACCCCTTCGTGGCGGCGAGCAAGGGCTTCATCGACGAGGTGATCCAGCCCCACTCGACCCGCAAGCGGATCGCGCTGGGCCTGCGCAAGCTCAGGAACAAGAGCCTCGAAAATCCGTGGAAGAAGCACGACAATATTCCGCTCTAAATAACGACGTCATCCCCGCGAAAGCGGGGATCCATCCCCCGACATTGCTTCTTGGGGATGGGTTGGGAGATGGGTTCCCGCTTTCGCGGGAATGACGATATTGGGAATGATGTTATGAAACTCGGCCGTCTCAACCATATCGGCATCGCGACGCCTTCGCTGGCGGCGAGCCTGGCCTATTATCGCGACATCATGGGCGCGACGCTGACGCACGAACCGTTCGACCTGCCGGCGCAGGGGGTGAAGGTGTGCTTCGTCGACACGCCGGGCGAGGGCGGCACAGCGGGCACGCAGATCGAGCTGATCGAGCCGCTGGGCGAGAACAGCCCGATCCATGGCTTCATCGCCAAGAACCCGGCCGGCGGGCAGCATCATATGTGCTATGAAGTGCCCGACATCCACGAGGCCAAGGCCTGGTTCGAGGGGCTGGGCAAGAAGGTACTCGGCGAACCGCGCATCGGGGCGCATGGCACGCCGATCTTCTTCGTCCACCCCAAGGACATGAACGGGGTGCTGACCGAGATCATGGAGACGCCGAAGGACGGCGCGCACTGACATCTCCCCTCCCGCAAGCGGGAGGGGCAGCGAGACTTGGCGGCTTTGCCGCCTAGTCGCAGCGGGGTGGGCACGGGACAGCCCACTCCAACTTCGGCTAGCCAACAAGTTGGCAAGCCTGCGTATCCTCTCCCGCCTGCGGGAGAGGAATAAGGTAGGGACTAGGATGACCGAGAAGCCGACATTGGACCAGTGGGCAGCCGCTGCCGCCAAGGAAGTGAAGGGCAAGGATCTGAACTGGGATACCCCCGAAGGTATCACGGTGAAGCCGCTTTACACGGCCGATGACGTCAGCGTCGATCCCGGCCTGCCCGGCTTCGCGCCCTTCACCCGCGGCGTGCGTGCGTCCATGTATGCGGGGCGGCCCTGGACCATCCGCCAATATGCGGGCTTCTCGACCGCCGAGGAATCCAACGCCTTCTATCGCCGCAACCTGGCCGCTGGGCAGAAGGGCCTCAGCGTCGCCTTCGACCTCGCCACCCATCGCGGCTATGACAGCGACCATCCCCGCGTCGTCGGCGATGTCGGCAAGGCGGGCGTGGCGATCGACACGATCGAGGACATGAAGATCCTGTTCGACGGCATTCCGCTCGACAAGATGAGCGTATCGATGACCATGAACGGCGCGGTCATCCCGATCCTGGCCTTCTTCATCGTCGCGGGCGAGGAACAGGGGGTCGAGCGCAAATTGCTCGACGGGACCATTCAGAACGACATTCTGAAGGAGTTCATGGTCCGCAACACCTATATCTACCCGCCCGAACCCTCGATGCGGATCATCTCCGACATTTTCGGCTACACCTCGCGCGAGATGCCCAAGTTCAACAGCATCTCCATTTCCGGCTATCATATGCAGGAAGCCGGCGCGACGCAGGTGCAGGAACTGGCCTTCACCATCGCCGATGGCGCGGAATATGTGCGCTATGGCGTGGCGAGCGGCCTCGACATCGACAAGTTTGCCGGGCGCCTCAGCTTCTTCTTCGCGATCGGCATGAACTTCTTCATGGAGATCGCCAAGCTGCGCGCCGCGCGCGTGCTGTGGCATCGCGTCATGACCAAGCTCGGCGCGCAGGATGAGCGCAGCAAGATGCTGCGCACCCATTGCCAGACATCGGGCGTCTCGCTGACCGAGCAAGACCCTTATAATAACGTCATGCGCACCACGATCGAGGCGATGGCGGCGATGCTGGGCGGCACCCAGTCGCTCCACACCAATGCGCTGGACGAAGCGATTGCGCTGCCGACGGACTTTTCCGCCCGCATCGCGCGCAACACGCAGATCGTGATCCAGGAAGAGACCGGCATGTGCAATGTCGTCGATCCGCTGGGCGGCAGCTATTATATCGAGGCGCTGACCCAGCAACTGGTCGACGCCGCGCAGGAAATCATCGACCGCGTGGAAAGCGAAGGCGGCATGGCCAAGGCCGTGGGCGCAGGCTGGCCCAAGGCGATGATCGAAACAGCCGCCGCCGCCCGTCAGGCCCGCGTCGACCGGGGCGAGGACGTCATCGTCGGCGTCAACAAATATCGCCTGGCGAACGAAGACCTGCTCGAAACGCTGGAAGTCGACAACACCAAGGTCCGCGAGGCGCAGATCGCCCGCATCAACCGGGTGAAGGCGCAGCGCGACGAGGATGCCTGCCAGGCTGCGCTCCAGTCGCTGCGCGATGCCGCCGCCGCCCCGCAGTCGATCGAGACCAATCTCCTGGCCCATGCCGTCGAGTGCGCCCGCGCCCGCGCCACGCTCGGCGAAATCTCTGCCGCCATGGAGGACAGCTTCAACCGCTATGGCACGCAGCCGACGCCGGTGAAGGGTGTCTATGGCGCGCCCTACAAGGATGACAGCCGCTGGAAACAGGTTCTCGACGGGGTGCAGGCCGTCGAACGGCGCCTCGGTCGCAAGCCCAAACTCCTCGTCGCCAAGATGGGGCAGGATGGGCACGACCGGGGCGCCAACATCATCGCCTCGGCTTTCGGCGACATGGGCTTCGATGTCGTGTCCGGGCCTTTGTTCCAGACGCCGGAGGAAACGGTGGTGCTGGCGCTCGACAGCGGCGTGGACGTGGTCGGCGCGTCGTCGCTCGCCGCCGGGCACAAGACGCTGATCCCCGAACTCATCAACCGGCTGCGCGAAAAGGGACGCAGCGACATCAAGGTGATCGCCGGCGGCGTCATCCCGCCGCAGGATTATGACTATCTTCGTGACGCAGGGGTTCAGGGCATTTATGGGCCGGGTTCCAATGTCGTGGAGTGCGCCGCCGATGTGCTGCGCCTGCTCGGCCACAACATGCCCCCGGTGGGGCTAGAGGAAGCTGCGTAAATGAATACCCCCTGCACCCTGACCGCCCGCAACGACTGGACGCGGGAGGAAATCGCCGCGCTGTTCGACCTGCCGTTTGGCGACCTGATGTTCGAAGCGCAGTCGATCCACCGCGCGAACTTCCCGCGCAACGAGGTGCAGCTGTCCACCCTGTTGTCGATCAAGACCGGGGGCTGTCCGGAGGATTGCGGCTATTGCAATCAGTCGGCCTCGGCGGAAAGCGGGCTCAAAGCCGAAAAGCTGATGAGCGTGCAAGCGGTGATGCAGGCGGCGGCGCAGGCGAAGGACGCGGGCAGCTCGCGCTTCTGCATGGGTGCGGCCTGGCGCAACCCCAAGGACCGCGACATGCCCGCCATCGTCGAGATGGTGAAGGGCGTGCGCCAGATGGGCATGGAAACCTGCATGACGCTGGGGATGCTGAGCGAAAGCCAGGCGGATATGCTGGCGGAAGCCGGGCTCGATTATTACAACCATAATATCGACACCTCGCCCGAACATTATGAGAAGGTCATCACCACCCGGACCTTTGACGATCGTCTGGTGACGCTGGAAAATGTCCGCAATTCGGGCATCAATGTCTGCTCGGGCGGCATCGTCGGCATGGGCGAGGCCCGCGAGGATCGCGTCGGCTTCCTCCATGCGCTGGCCGTGCTGCCGGTCCATCCGCAGAGCGTGCCGATCAACGCCCTGGTTCCGGTCAAGGGCACGGTGCTGGGCAATATGCTGGCCGACACACCGCTCGCCAAGATTGACGAGATCGAGTTCGTGCGCACCGTCGCGGTCGCGCGGATCGTGATGCCCGAAAGCATGGTGCGCCTGTCGGCCGGCCGCGAGAGCATGTCGGATAGCTGTCAGGCGCTCTGCTTCATGGCCGGCGCGAACAGCATCTTCACCGGCGACAAGCTGCTGACCACCGCCAATGCCGGCGACAATGCCGATGCGGCGCTGTTCGCCAAGCTGGGCGTCGTGCCGATGCAGGCCGAAGTGAAGGTTGAACTGGAGGCGGCTGAGTGACGAAACCCGGCGGCCGCAAGATCATGCTCTTCGTGGTGCTCAGTATCGCATACTGGGCCATCGCGTCGATCATGATCGCGATGGCCGCCATTCGAGTGTGTGGCATAACGCCGGATGCGGCTGAAGCCTGCGATACGACGTCGATCGCCATTGTGATGGCAATCGCCTTTGCCTTGTTTGCTGGCTTGTCGATGCTTTTCTTCAAGGCGCGGTTGTCGGGAGTGGATGAATGATCGCGCGTTCGCCCACCTTCGTCACCCCGGCCTTGAGCCGGGGTCCCGCTTCTTCTTTGCCGTCGCGCGGGAAGAAAGCGGGACCCCGGCTCAAGGCCGGGGTGACGGGTGTGGGTGAGGTTGCGGTGACGAAATGAGCTATCAGTCGTCTACCGCTGTAAATGCCAGATGGGCTTTGACTTTTCTGCTGCTGGTTTGGGCTTTGGCAAATGGTGGTCCAGCCATTGCTGTTTTCGCCGAGCGCGCTTTTGATCCTTTGAACTGGCGCTTGAATGAGATGGAGCCTATTTTCCGCAATTCGCGCACTTGGGGAGGATACTGGGCACTGGGCTCTGTAGTTTCGACTGCCATAGTTGCCGTTCCAATCGCCTGCATCGCGCTCCTGCGCAAACCAGACGGTGAAACTAGGTCGCTTAGAATGAGCGCGTTTCTTACTCTGGCAATTTGGTTCGCCCTTTTTGGCATTCTCTATTTTTCGATGGAGTTTGGTGGGCAAATGCGGCCGATGAGCGATCCGCTTTGCCTTGGTGTGGAAACACCCGGACCGGACAATTGTGACGTGAACGGCGCCAACTTCTTCATGCTGGCTCTCCCAACGATCAACGCGATCGTTTCGGCGACGCTGCTCACTTTTACATGGTTTATATATAGGCGAGAGAGCGAAACCTAAATGGCAATCACCAAGATCCTGATCGCGAACCGTGGCGAAATTGCGTGCCGTGTCATGCGGACGGCCAAGAAGATGGGCATCAAGACCGTCGCGGTCTATTCCGATGCCGACGCCCGCGCGCCGCATGTGCTGATGGCCGATGAAGCCGTCCATATCGGCCCGCCGCCCGCCGCCCAGTCCTATCTGCTGGCCGACAAGATCATCGAAGCGTGCAAGGCGACCGGCGCCGATGCGGTGCATCCGGGCTATGGCTTCCTCTCCGAGCGCGAGAGCTTCCGCAAGGCGCTCGACGCCGAGGGCATCATCTTCGTCGGCCCGCCCGCCAATGCCATCGCCGCCATGGGCGACAAGATCGAATCCAAGAAGCTGGCGATGGAAGCGGGCGTCAATGTCGTCCCTGGCTTTGTCGGCGTGATCGACGACACCGAACATGCCGTCCGCATCTCCAACGAGATCGGCTATCCGGTGATGATGAAGGCATCGGCCGGCGGCGGCGGCAAGGGGATGCGCCTTGCCTATAGCGAACAGGATGTCCGCGAAGGCTTTGAGGCGACCAAGCGCGAGGGCCTCAACAGCTTTGGCGACGACCGCGTCTTCATCGAGAAGTTCATCGAAAGCCCGCGCCATATCGAAATTCAGGTGCTGGGCGACCAGCATGGCAATATCGTTTACCTCAACGAACGCGAATGCTCGATCCAGCGCCGCCATCAGAAGGTCGTCGAGGAAGCGCCGTCGCCCTTCGTCAGCCCCGAAATGCGCAAGAAGATGGGCGAGCAGTGCGTCGCCCTGGCCCGCGCGGTCGGATACTTCAGCGCCGGCACGGTCGAACTGATCGTCAGCGGCGAGGACAAGACCGGCGACGGCTTCTATTTCCTCGAAATGAACACGCGGCTTCAGGTCGAGCATCCCGTCACCGAGGAAATCACCGGCGTCGATCTGGTCGAACAGATGATCCGCGTCGCCAATGGCGAGAAGCTGAGCTTCACGCAGGCCGACGTGAAGATCAACGGCTGGTCGATCGAGAACCGTGTCTATGCCGAAGACCCTTATCGCGGCTTCCTGCCGTCGACCGGCCGCCTGATCCGCTACAACCCGCCCGAAACCGGCACGGATGAGAGCGGCGCGCTGATCCGCGTGGATGATGGCGTGCAGGAAGGCGGCGAGGTGTCGATCTTCTACGATCCGATGATCGCCAAGCTGATCACCTGGGCGCCCACGCGCCTCGAAGCCATCGACAAGCAGATCGAGGCGCTCGACAAGTTCGAGATCGAGGGGCCGGGCCACAATATCGATTTCGTGTCCGCGCTGATGCAGCATGAGCGCTTCCGCTCGGGCAATATCACCACCGGCTTCATCGCCGAGGAATATCCTGAAGGCTTCACCGGCGCGCCCGCGTCGGCGGAATTGCTCCAGCGCCTGTCCGCGATCGGCGCCTTCGCCGCCATGGCACAGGCCGACCGCGCCCGTCGATGCGACGGGCAGCTTGGCAAGCGCCTTAGCCCCCCGACTGGCTGGCAGGTGAAGATCGGCGACGCCATCCATGATGTCGTGATCGACGGCGACGAAGTGACGGTCGATGGCGAGAGCCTCGACATGGCGCTGGAATATACGCCGGGCGATCGCCTGATTGAGGCGGAGTTTGGCGAGGAACAACTGGCGGTGCGGATTGCGCCGGTGCGGTCGGGCTTCGTGCTGACGGCCCATGGCGCCAGCCACAAGCTGCGCATCCTGCCGGCCCACGCCGCGCCCTATGCCGCGCACATGATCGAAAAGATCCCGCCCGATCTGTCGAAATATCTGATCTGCCCGATGCCCGGCCTGCTGGTCGCGCTGAACGTCAAGCAGGGCGACAAGGTCGAGATCGGCCAGCCGCTCGCCGTGATCGAGGCGATGAAGATGGAAAATATCCTGCGCGCCGGCAAGGCGGGCACGGTCAAGAGCGTGTCCGCCGCCCAGGGCGAAAGCCTGCCGGTCGACGCGGTGATCCTGGAACTGGAATAAGGCTCGCTTCCACCGTCACCTTGGCGAAAGCTGGGATCTCACATCTCTTTTGCGATGGCGTTGAAAGAAAAGTGGGATTCCAGCTTTCGCTGGAATAACGGGAATGGTTTGATGGCGCCATGCACCTGACCCACGACCCCAGCGCCCCCGCCGCCGACCCGATCGGCTTCGACGATTTCCTGAAGGTGGACATCCGCGTCGGCACGATCGTCTCGGCCGAGCCCTATCCCGAGGCGCGCAAGCCCGCCTACAAGCTGCTGATCGATTTCGGCCCGACGATCGGCCAGAAGAAATCGAGCGCCCAGATCACCGAAAACCACGCGCTGGAAGACCTGCCCGGCCGCCAGGTCGCCGCCGTAGTCAATTTCCCGCTGCGCCAGATCGGCAAGTTCATGTCGGAAGTGCTGACCCTGGGCTTCGCCGACGCGGCCGGCGCCGTCATGCTGTTCGCGCCCGACAGGCCCGTGCCGAACGGTTCGCGACTGTTCTGAACCTGTCCTACAAGGGCCGAGCCATGTTAGGCAGTCGGCATGGCGGCTATGCGCGTGCTGTTGGAAATTTCCTTTCCCGTTGGCGCATGAAGATGTCAAAATATACGGGAAATATGCGAGGTTAAGGGGGCGGGATGACGCAGGCGGTCGGGGGCCACTATGTGATGGATGCGAAGCGGGACCGGTTGGTCATCACCGCTTCGGCACTCGGCACGGTGTTCGAATGGTATGATTTCTACATCTATGGCGTGCTGGCGCCGATCATCGGCCGTACCTTCTTTCCGACCGACAATCCGACCGTGGAACTGCTCTATTCGCTCGCCGGCTTCGCGATCGGCTTCGGCTTCCGACCGCTGGGCGCGATGCTGTTCGGCTATCTGGGCGATCGGCTGGGGCGCAAATATACGTTTCTGGCCACTATCGTCCTGATGGGGCTGGCAACGGCGGGCGTCGGGTTGACCCCGTCGGCGGCCAGCATCGGTGTCGCCGCACCGGTCATCCTGATCGCGTTGCGCATCGCGCAGGGGCTGGCGCTGGGCGGCGAATATGGCGGCGCGGCCATCTATGTCGCCGAACATGCGCCGGCCGGAAAGCGCGGCTTCTATACCAGCTTCATCCAGGCCGGGGTGATTGGCGGCTTCATCCTGTCGCTGATCGTCGTGGTCGGCACGCAATGGATCGTCAGCATGGAGGTCTGGGACGCCTGGGGATGGCGTATTCCCTTCATCTTCTCGCTGGCGCTGCTCGCCATTTCGCTGTGGATGCGGCTGATGCTGCGCGAAAGCCCGGTCTTCACGGCGATGAAGAAGGCGGGGCAACAGGCGAAGAACCCGCTAAAGGAAGCCTTTACCGCGCCGGGCAACAGGAAGCGGATGCTGGTGGCGATGATCGGCATCGCGGCGGGCTTCACCGTGATTGCCTATACGGTGATGTTCCAGGCGCTCTATTTCCTGCAGAGCGGCCTGCATGTCGCGCCGGGCATCGCGCAACTGCTGGTCGGCGGCAGCGCCTTTGCCGGCATGGCGAGCTTCATCTTCTTCGGCTGGCTCTCCGACCGGGTCGGGCGCAAGAAGCCGATCGTCATCGGCTATGCGCTGGTGCTGCTGCTGGTCATGCCGCTCTACCAGTATATGGGCGCGACCGCGAACCCGGCGCTGACGCAGGCAGCAGCACGGGCGCCGGTGGTGGTGAGCGGTCCAGATTGCCGTTTCGATCCCTTTGCCAAGATACAGCCGACCGCCTGCGGCAAGCTGCTCGATCATTTTTCCAAGCGCGGCATCCCCTATGACAAGCGCAGCGGCGTCGCCCCCGCGGTCAGCATCGGCGGCGTGGCCGTGGTGGACCTCAGCAGGGAGGGGATCGATGCCGCGCTGACGGCGCAGGGCTATGATTTCGGTGTCGTCCGCCCCGACTGGCCGCGTGCGCTGATGCTGTTCGCCGCGCTGCTGCTGCTCTGGACCCTGTCGGGTGCGACCTATGGCCCGGTCGCGGCGCTTCTGTCGGAATATTTCCCGGCCCGCATCCGCTACAGTTCGCTCTCCATCCCCTATCATATCGGCACCGGCTATTTCGGCGGTTTCCTGCCGCTGGTCAGCCAATATATCGTCGCGCGGACCGGCGATCCCTATGCCGGCCTATGGTACACGATCGTCGTGGTGGCGCTGGCGCTGGTCACCTGCCTCGTCGCCTTGCCGGAAACGAAAGGACGCCCCCTCGACGCCTGAGCCCCGGCGCGCTATCGGCTGCGGGCAATGACTGGCTATATCGCTCCGCTCCGCCTGCGCCTCGATGGCGATGCGCTGCTTTCCAACTGGCGCTGGCTGGCGCGGCAGGGCGGCGCCCCGGCCTGTGGCGCCGCGATCAAGGCCGATGGCTATGGCCTGGGTGCGGCCGGCGTCATGCAGCGACTGAAAAGCGCGGGCTGCCGCGATTTCTTCGTGTCCAACTGGGGCGAAGCGGCAGCGCTCGAAGCGCAGATGGACGGTGTGAACTTCGCCGTCCTGCACGGCGTGCGCGACGAGGATATGGCGCAGGCACTGACCTCGCGCGCGCGGCCGGTGCTGTGTACGCCGGGGCAGGTGGCGCGCTGGAAGGCGGCGGGCGGTGGCGCCTGCGACCTGATGATCGATACCGGCATGAACCGGCTGGGCCTCGACTGGCGGGCTGACCTTAGCGAACTGGTTGATGGGCTGGAGATCGTGACGCTGCTCAGCCATCTGGCGTCAGCCGACGAGGATAGCGATCTCAATCCGACCCAACTGGCCCGCTTCCGGGATGTCCGGGCCGCTGTGCCCGCACAGCGCTACAGCCTTGCCAACAGCGCGGGCATATGCATGGGCGCGGACTATGGCTTCGACCTGACCCGGCCGGGTATCGCCCTTTATGGCGGCGTGCCGCATCCCGATGCTGCGCCGCATCTCCGCCCGGTCGTGCAGGCACAGGCCCAGATATTGCAGCGTCGCGCGGTCATCGCCGGCGACACGATCGGCTATAACGCGACCCATCGGGCCGAGCGCGATCTGGAGATCGCGATTCTCAACATCGGCTATGCCGACGGCTATCTGCGCGGCTTTTCGGGGCGCGGCGCGGCGCTGGTCGATGGTATCTGCCTGCCGGTGCTGGGCCGGGTGTCGATGGACTTGCTGGCAGTGGATGTCGGCGCGCGCCCGGATGTCGCGGAGGGCGACTGGCTGACGATCAACTATGATCTGCCGCAGGCGTCGCAGGCATCGGGCCTGTCGCAATATGAGCTGCTGACGGGCCTGGGCAACCGGTTCGACCGGATTTGGGCATGAGAGTCTGTTTTAGAAAAACCAGTACCGGCCCGCTCCCCCGCCCAACCACCCGATCCAGTGTCATCCTGTCGGGCGGTTGGGCGGGGGAGCGGGCCGGTACCGTAACGAAAAATCGCTCTTTCGCGATTTTTCAAACAGGCTCTAACACGAAAAGGGCGCCGATCGCGAGACCGGCGCCCTTCGCTATTCAGTCGCTGCCGCTCAGCGCTCGATGCACATCGACACGCCCATGCCGCCGCCGACGCACAGGGTGGCAAGGCCCTTCTTCGCGTCGCGCTTCGCCATTTCATAGAGCAGCGTGGTCAGCACGCGCGCGCCCGATGCGCCGACCGGGTGGCCGATCGCGATCGCGCCGCCATTGACGTTGACCTTGGCCGGATCCCAGCCCAGTTCCTGACCGACGGCCAGCGCCTGCGCGGCAAAGGCTTCGTTCGCTTCGATGAGGTCGAGATCGGCGACCGACCAGCCGGCCTTTTCCAGTGCCTTGCGGCTGGCCGGGGCCGGGCCGATGCCCATGATCGAGGGATCGACGCCGCAGGTGGCGAAGCTGGCGATGCGGCCCAGGATGGTGGCGCCGCGCTTGGCGGCTTCGTCGGCGCTCATCACCACCAGCGCGGCGGCGCCGTCATTGATGCCGCTGGCATTGCCGGCGGTCACGGTGCCGTCCTTCTTGAAGGCGGGGCGCAGGCTCTGCATCGCTTCGATCGTGGCGCCGGCGCGGATATATTCGTCTGCGTCGACGATGGTGTCGCCCTTGCGGCCCTTGATGGTCACGGGCAGGATTTCGTCGGCGAAGCGGCCCGACGCGCGCGCGGCTTCCGCCTTGTTCTGGCTGGCGACGGCGAACTCGTCCTGCGCCTCGCGGCTGATCTGATATTTCTCGGCCAGGTTCTCGGCGGTGATGCCCATATGATAGCCCTGGAACGCGTCGGTCAGGCCGTCATGGATCATGGTGTCGACAAAGCTGACCGGGCCCATCTTGGTGCCGCCGCGCAGCATCTGGGCATGGGGAGCGAGCGACATGCTTTCCTGGCCACCGGCGACCATGATGCGGGCATCACCGGCCTTGATCGCCTGCGCGGCAAGCGCGACGGCGCGCAGCCCCGATCCGCACAGCTGGTTGAGGCCGATGGCGGTGCGCTCGACCGGGATGCCGGCGTTGACGGCGGCCTGGCGGGCGGGGTTCTGGCCCTGGCCGGCGGTGAGGATCTGGCCCAGGATCACTTCGTCCACTTCTTCGGGCGCGACGGCGGCCTGTGCCAGCGCGGCGAGGATGGCCTGGCGGCCCAGTTCATGTGCCGGAGTCGTGCCGAAGGCGCCCATGAAACTGCCCACGGCGGTACGCTTGGCGGCGGTAATGACGATGTCTGACAAAGGCTCGATCCTCACTTGTGGTAATGTTGTTTTCGCAGGCGCACATAACATCATCCGCCATGGCGGGAAAGCCAAAGGGACAGCGGATGCCACAGCATGTCGGGTGCCCGCTGGCTCAATATCATGCCGACATGGCCAAGGTTCAATATCCGGCTTTCCGTAAGGGGCGGGGCGGCCGTGGCGGGCACGATTCGATCCGTTGCCGAAGCGATCGACAAGCTGGGGCAGGGGAGCGAGGCCGGGTCTATGACGGTCCCATCGATGTGCCATTCGTTTTGCCCGCTCGCATTTGCCGCATAGAGCATCTCGAACAATTGCTGCCCGGCGGCATAGGTGAGGGGTGCGCCCTCATTGGCCCAGTCCTCGACCGCGAGGAAGGCGCGCTCCTCGTCGGAGCCGGGTGTCATGTCGGCGAAGGCTGCATATTTCTGCACGGTCCGCTGCGGATCGAGCGCCCAGAAGCCCGATTGCAGCGCCTCCATCGGCACATAGCCGAGCCGGTCGCACACCGGCTTCGCACCGCGCCACAGGGCGGCGATCTCGGCAAGGTCGGCGGGCGGGAAGCCGGCAAAGTCCCAGGGCGAAGCGATCGTCGCTAGAGCTGCGACCCGGTGCAATGCTGCGGCCGCGATGGCGATCGTGCCGCCCAGGCAATAGCCGACCAGGATCGGTGGGCGCCGCAATGCAGCGAGCATCGGGATGAGCCGGTCGGTGACATGCTTGTCCAGGCCGAGGCTGCGGTCGGCGGCCGTCGGCGCCCCCCAATCGACCAGATAGGCGTCATGACCCGCTGCGGCCATATGGCGCAGCATGGAGCGGCTTTGCGACAGGTCCAGCACCTGTGGCGGGTTGATCAGGGAGGGGATGAAGACGACCGGCGCCCGATCGCTTTCCGGTGCCAAATCAGCGTGATACCGCAGCAGCCGGGCACTGCCCGCCGTTGCGGCGATGGGGCATGGTGGTGGTGGGGACGGACGCTGCGTCTCCTGATAGCGACGCAGGCCGATGAAGGCGCGGCGACGCAAATCAGGATCATGCTCCGTTTCGCGCCATAAAATGTTGAGAAAAAGGGGTAAAGGACGCGGGCCATGTTGCGGCGCGGCATCGCCCTGTGCTAATGCGGGATGAGCAGGTGAGGGAGAGACAGGCATGGCCAAATCGAAGGCTGCTAATGAATCCGAACCGGTGGTTATCAAGAAGTACGCTAACAGGCGGCTCTATAACACCGAAACTTCAAGTTATATCACGCTGGACCTTTTGTCGCAGATGACCCGTGAGGGGCGCGAGTTCGTCGTCGTCGACGCGAAGACCGGCGAGGACATCACCCATAATGTCCTGACCCAGATCATCATGGAAGAAGAACAGCGCGGCAAGAACATGCTGCCGGTCAACTTCCTGCGTCAGCTGATCGCCATGTATGGCGATTCCATGCAGTCGATGGTGCCGCAATATCTCGAAGCGTCGATGGACGCCTTCCGCAAGAACCAGCAGCAGTTCCAGGAAGCCATGAAGGGCGCCTTTGGCGGTGGCCCGCTGGCCGAGATCGCCAAGCGCAACATGCAGATGTTCGAGGCCGCGGCGAGCGCGTTCGGCAATGGGGTTCCGGGCATGCCGGGCGCCACGCCCAGCCCGACCCCAGCCGCGACCGAAGAAAGCAAGGATGACGAGATCGCCGTCCTGAAGGCGCAACTGGCTGCGCTCAATGCGAAGATCGACAAGCTGAGCTGATCCACCATGGCCAAGGCGGATAGACTGGAGCGCCTGGATATCCGCCGGGCGGAGCTGGAAGAGGAATATCGCGCGGCGCTGATTGCGGCGCTGCGCGTGACCGCTGGCGGGCGCTGGGGCCTGTTCGACCATCAACAGGATCGCAGCGCCCGCGCGAAGACCGCGCCGGTGCTCGCGCAGCTGGACGAACTGGCGCAAGAGATTGATGCGATGCGCGACACGCTGGGGCTGGAACCGTTTGACCTCCATCCCGCCTTTCTGGCCGCGCGGGGCAAGCCGGCGGCTGATGCGGTGGGCGAACCCAAGCAGGCCAAGGCCTGGCTCGAGCGACTGGGCGCCGACGCCGGCTGAACCCCGCCCGGCGCGATGCTTGGGGGTCGACAGGGATGGCGGGTCTGGCCTATGGCGCGCCATCCACTTTTAGACAGGCGACAGACCCCGTGAAACACGCCCTTAACGTTACCCGCGAACAGGATTTCGCTGCCTGGTATCAGGCCGTCATCACCGAAGCCGACATGGCCGAGGAAAGCGGCGTGCGCGGCTGCATGGTGATCCGTCCCTGGGGCTATGGCATCTGGGAACGGATCCAGACCCTGCTCGATGCGCGCATCAAGCAGACCGGCCACGAAAATTGCTATTTCCCGCTGTTCATCCCGCTCTCCTATTTCGAGAAGGAAGCCGAGCATGTCGACGGCTTCGCCAAGGAAATGGCGGTCGTCACCCATCATCGCCTGATCCAGAAGGACGGCAAGATGGTGCCCGATCCCGAAGCGAAGCTGGAAGAGCCGCTGGTCGTTCGCCCGACATCAGAAACCGTGATTGGCGCAGCCTTCAGCCGCTGGGTGCAGAGCTGGCGCGACCTGCCCGTGCTGATCAACCAGTGGGCGAATGTCGTCCGCTGGGAAATGCGCACCCGCATGTTCCTGCGCACCAGCGAATTCCTGTGGCAGGAAGGGCATACTGCGCACTCGACCGTCGACGAAGCGATGGAAGAGACGATGAAGATGCTCGAAGTCTATCGCAGCTTCGCCGAGGAATGTGTCGGCTTGCCGGTGGTCGCGGGCGAGAAGCCGGAGAATGAGCGTTTCCCCGGCGCCGTCGCGACCTATTCGATCGAGGCGATGATGCAGGACGGCAAGGCGCTGCAGGCCGGCACCTCGCACTTCCTGGGCACGACCTTCAGCCAGGCGCAGAATATCAAGTTCCAGAATGCCGAAGGGCAGCAGGAACTGGCCCAGACCACCAGCTGGGGCATGTCGACCAGGATGATCGGTGGCCTGATCATGGTGCATGGCGACGATGACGGCCTGCGCGTGCCGCCGCGCGTCGCGCCCTATCAGGTCGTGGTCGTGCCGATGCTGCGCGATACCGAGGAAGACGCCGCGATCGTCGATTATTGCACCGACCTGGTGAACCAGCTGAACGGGCTGGACGTGTTCCGCGAGCCGGTCCGCGCATTGCTCGACAAGCGTCCGTCCAAGGCCGCGACCAAGCGCTGGGGCTGGGTCAAGAAGGGCGCGCCGATCGTGATCGAGGTTGGCGGTCGTGACGTTGCCGGTGGCAATGTCTCGGTCATCCGCCGCGATCGCCTCTATCGCGAGGATGGCAAGCTCGACAGCCAGATCGTCGCCAAGGGCGATTTCGTCGCTGGCGCAACTGCGATGCTGGAGGATATCCAGACGTCGCTGTTCGCTGATGCGAAGGCGCGTCTGGACGGCAATATCGACAAGTCGATCACCGATCTCGACGCGCTCAAGGCCTATTTCAAGGCCAGCAAGAACCCCGGCTGGGCGCTGGTCCAGTGGGCCAAGCCGACCGGCGCGGAACTGGAGAAGGTCGTGCAGTGGCTGAAGGGCGAGAAGCTCACCCTGCGCAACGTGCCGACCGATGCCGAAGCGGCGGATGGCGCCTGCATCTTCACCGGCGGCACGGCGGTGGAGCGGGTGCTAGTGGGCCGCAGCTACTGAACATTATTTCCCCTCCCTTCCAGGGAGGGGATTAAGGGGTGGGTAGCGAGCGAAGCGAGCCTTTCGCTGCCGCTACGCGGCAGACCCACCCCCGGCCCCTCCCTGGAAGGGAGGGGGGCAAGCTTTACTCCACCCCCAGTTGCTCCAGCGCAAAGGCGCTATATTCGGCCTGGTCGCGATAGCGGCGGAAGTGGTCGCGCGCAGCTTCGCCACCCATTTGGTCGGCTCATAATATTGGACCTGGCTGTCCCATAGGCCGGTGCCGACGAACAAGCTGGGATAGGGCTTCGCCTCGACATGGTCGTAGGGCGAATAGGCCAGCATCACGTCATACCAGGACTGCTGCTCGGGATTGCCCCATTCGTCATATTCGCCGGTGGTGAGCGGGATGGTCGGGTCGAGCATGGTGGTCACGACGTCGACGAACGGCACCTGCGCGATGATGACCTTGTAATCCTGCGGCGCCATGTTCGCGACCGCGCCCATCAGCAAGCCTCCGGCACTGCCACCCATCGCGGCGACACGGCCCTTCTTCGCATAACCCTGATCCACCAGCGCGCGGGTCACGTCGATGAAGTCGGTGAAGCTGTTCATCTTGTTCTTGAGATGGCCGTCATCATACCATTGGCGACCCATTTCCTGGCCGCCACGAATATGGGCGATGGCATAGACGACGCCGCGATCGAGCAGGCTGGGGAGCAGGGGCGAGAAGGTCGGATCGGTCGAATAGCCATAGCTGCCATAGGCATATTGGTAGAGTGGGGCGCTGCCGTTCTTCTGAAAACCCTTGGCGTAGATGAGCGAGACCGGCACCTTCGTCCCGTCGCGCGCGGTCGCCCATACCCGTTCGGTCACATATTTGGCGGGATCATAGCCCTTAACCTCCTGGATCTTCAGTATCTTGCGTTCGCCCGTGTCGACATTCACCTCATAGGTGGTTTCGGGCGTGCGCAGGCTGTCATAGGTGTAGCGGACCCAGGGCGTGCCGCTTTCGGCATTGACGTCCAGCGCCATGGCATAGGCGGGCTCATCGGCATTGACGAAGCTGCTCTTGCCGGCCTTGGTCAGCAGGCGCAGGCGCTTATTGCCTTCGGAGCGTTCCTCGATCGCGAGGAAGCTGTCGAAGGGCTGGAAATTCTCGATGAAGACGCTGGCGCTGGTCGGCACGATGTCCTTCCAGGCGGCGCGGCCCTTGGCGGCATCGGCGTCCGATATGGTCATCAGCCGGTAATTGGGGGCCTGCCAGTTGGTGCGGATCGTCCATTGGCCGCCCACATTGTCGCTGCTGTAGAGGAAGTCGCGTTCGCGCGGGGCGAGCGGCGTGAAACTGACCGGATTGGCGGACGGGACGCAGCGCTCCTCATTGCTGACGGTCGATTGCAGGACGATGCAGATGAACTTGTCCGACGTCGTCTTCTTGAGGCCCATGTAGAAGGTATCGTCCTTCTCCTCATAGACCAGCCGATCGGCGCCGACGGGCGTGCCCAGCACATGCGCCTTCACGCGCTTGCCGAGCAGGGTGGTCGGATCCTTCTCGACATAGAAGATCGTCTTGCTGTCGTCGGCCCAGGCGAAATCGGGTTCGGCGTTGGGGATTTCATCGGCCAGCAGCTTGCCGTCGGCGAGTCCCTTGACCCGGATCACATATTGGCGGCGGCCGACCAGATCCTCGGCATAGGCGAGCAATTTGTCGTCGGGGCTGACGTCCTTGCCGCCGATCGCGAAATAGCCCTTGCCCGCGCCCATCTTGGGTTCGTCGAGCAATATCTGTTCGGGCGCATCCATGCTGCCCTTGCGCCGGGCGACGATTGGATAGTCGCCGCCGGTCTCGAAGCGGCTGTAATAATAATAGCCCTTCTTGCGATAGGGGACGCTGCTGTCGTCCTGCTTTATGCGGCCGGTGATCTCGCCGTAGAGCTTGTCCTGCAACGGTTTGGTCGTTGCCAGCAGCGCGTCGGCATAGGCATTTTCGGCCGCCAGATAGGCGAGCATCTCGGGGTTCTTGCGGCTGTCGTCGCGCAGCCAATAATAGGGATCCTGCCGCGTCGCGCCGAAGGGCGCCTTCACCTCATGCGGCTTCTTTGCCGCGACCGGTGGTTTGGGGACGGTCTGCGCCTCGGCAGCGGCGGACAGTGCAGCAATGCTGAGGCTCGCCAAGAGCCAGGCCGAAGTGCGGATCATATTCCCTCCCTGCGAATCGCATGGCGGAGGCTGGCATGATGGCGGGCAGGGGGGAAGATGATCCGGGCCTGCCACAAGAAACGGCAGGCCCGGACTGAAGCTATGCGCTCAGTTACAGTACATATTTGCTGAGGTCGGTGTCATGGGCGACCGCCGACAATTGCTTGTCGACATAGGCCTGATCGATCACCAGCGTCTCGCCGCGGCGGTCCTCCGCCTCGAAGCTCACATCCTCCAGCAGCTTTTCCATCACGGTCTGCAGGCGGCGGGCGCCGATATTCTCGACCTCGCTGTTCACCTCGGCCGCGATCTTGGCGACGGCGCGGATGCCTTCGGGCGTCAGGTCGATCGTCACTTCTTCTGTCGCCAGCAGCGCGCGATATTGCGCGACAAGGCTGGCCTTGGTGTCGGACAGGATCGCGACGAAATCCTCCTCGGTCAGCGCCTTCAGCTCCACGCGGATCGGCAGGCGGCCCTGAAGCTCCGGCAGCAGGTCGCTGGGCTTCGCCACATGGAAGGCGCCCGAAGCGATGAAGAGAATATGGTCCGTCTTGAGCGGGCCATATTTGGTCGAGACGGTCGTGCCCTCGATCAGCGGCAGCAGGTCGCGCTGCACGCCTTCACGGCTGACCGACCCGCCGCGCACGTCGCTGACGGCGATCTTGTCGATCTCGTCGAGGAAGACGATGCCATTCTGCTCGGCGCTGGTGATGGCGACGCGGGCGACATCATCCTGGTCGAGGCGCTTGTCCTGCTCTTCCTCGACTAGCTTGTCCCAGGCGTCGGCAACACGCATCTTGCGGCGCTTCTTCTGCTGCTGACCAAAGGCCTTGGACATCATGTCGCTGAGGTTGATCATGCCGACCTGGCCGCCCATGCCGGGAATTTCCATCGGCATCGACGGAGTGTCGGCGACTTCCACCTCCACCTCGACATCGTTCATCTGGTTGCCCTCGATCTTCTGACGGAAGGAGAGGCGGGTGGCTTCGCTGGCATCCTTGCCGGTCAGCGCATCGAGCAGGCGGGCCATGGCGGCCTCCGATGCGGCTTCGCGCACGGCTTCGCGGCGGCGGTCCTTCTCCAGCCGCACGGCTTCCTCGACCAGGTCGCGAACGATCTGCTCCACGTCGCGACCGACATAGCCGACCTCGGTGAACTTGGTGGCTTCCACCTTGACGAAGGGCGCGTCGGCCAGCTTGGCGAGGCGGCGGCTGATCTCGGTCTTGCCGCAGCCCGTCGGCCCGATCATCAGGATATTCTTGGGTGTCACCTCGTCGCGTAAATCGGCGGGCAGGTGCTGGCGGCGCCAGCGGTTGCGCAGCGCGACGGCGACGGCGCGCTTGGCATCATGCTGGCCGATGATATGCGCGTCGAGCGCGGCGACGATGGCTTTGGGGGTCAGATTATCGTTCATGGTCTTTTCTTGGGATCTCAGGCTGCGCTGTCGAGCGTTTCGATGGTGAGCTGGTCGTTGGTGTAGACGCAGATATCCGCCGCGACACCCATCGCCTTGCGGGCCAGGGTTTCGGCATCTTCCTCATATTCCACCAGCGCGCGGGCGGCGGCGAGGGCATAATTGCCGCCCGAACCGATCGCGGCCACGCCGCCGAGCGGCTCCAGAACGTCGCCATTGCCGGTCAGGATCAGCGTGACGTCTTTGTCGGCGACGATCATCATCGCTTCCAGGTTGCGGAGATATTTGTCGGTGCGCCAGTCCTTGGCGAGTTCGACGGCCGCGCGCATCAATTGGCCATTATGGCGTTCCAGCTTGGCTTCGAGCCGTTCGAACAGGGTGAAGGCGTCGGCGGTAGCGCCGGCAAAGCCGCCGATGACGCTGCCGTCATGCAGGCGGCGTACCTTGCGCGCATTGGGCTTCATCACCGTCTGGCCCATCGAAACCTGGCCATCGCCGGCAACGACGACCTTTCCATTCTTGCGGACCGACATGATGGTGGTGCCATGCCAGACCGGCATGGACGAGCGGTTATGGTCATTCATGACCGCGCATATGGGAGCGGCAGTCAAGCGCTGCAAGCGTCTATGTAGAAACACGAGGCCGCCGCCGAAACGTGCGATTTGCGGGACGATTTCTGACGGTCGGTTAAGGAACCAATGTCGATGAATTGACATTGTGCAACGCAGCAATCATTGTCGGTCGTCCCAAATGGAGGGAAGCTACTCATGACTCTCAAGGCCAGAGCACAAGAAAAGGTCGAGCGCGCGGGTATTGCCAACTATTCGTTCGACCAGGATGTTCTGGTAATGTGTGGCGTGCGCTATGCGATCGAGGCGTGCGAATGCGGCGAGCCGGATTGCGACGGTGTGCGCCTGCGCAAGAAGTCGGCCTTTCCGCGCATCCTGCAGTGATGCAGGGCGGCAGGACGCCGCCCCGTCCCCGTTATCAGTGAATGACTTCCTTGCCGGCAGTGCCGACCGATTCGATGTCGCGGCCGACGCCCTGCACCGTGTTGCAGGCGGCGAGCGCGGACAGGAGCATGGAGGCGAGGACGAGAGCGACGGTCTGACGCATGGATGATGCACTTTCTGATCTATGTTGGTCGGGCCTGTATAATGCGGCCAAACGCGCTGGACAGAGATAATTTCCAAAAAGCTGCAAGGCGGCGCTTGACAGGTCAGGCATCGGATGCGAAAGGCCGCCTCCTCCTTACAGGGGGCGCGTAGCTCAGCGGTAGAGCACACCCTTCACACGGGTGGGGTCACAGGTTCAATCCCTGTCGCGCCCACCATGATTTCAACGATTTGCGTTGAAGCATGGCTGGAGATATCCAACATCGGTAGTTGACCGTTGCAGGCACAGACCAGCACCGGCGTTTCTGCGTGCCCTCGGCAAGTCGATGGTTGCCGCCGAGGATGAAGCGAAGCGGGCAATTTCGCCCTCATCCCCGGCCATCACAGCCTCTCACATATCGTCGAAGCGCGGAGCGCCTTCGAAATCGGCCTGCCCGAACGGCTTGTCGGTGAAGAGATAGGCATAATAATAATTGCGCAGCCGGGCGTGGAAGGCGCGGATGCGGTCCTGATAAGCCAGTTGCGCCCGCATGTCGGTGTCAGCGAGGCGGGCGAGCAGCGCCTGTACGCCGACCGAGGGCAGCAGCCAGCCGACCGAACGGGCGGCGGCGTCGCGCGCCTCGATCCCGTGGCGATAGGCAGTCGCCTTGGGCGCGACGCTTTCATCGCCGACCTGGTGGAAGGCGAAATACCATTTCCAGTGGAATGCGTGGCCTAGCGGCGGGCTGTCCTTCCATTCGGGATGGCCGGCATAGAAGGCCCGCATCGTCTGTTCGCGCGGAATGTCCCAGGCACGGTTGACCGCCTCGCGCTGGGCGAGCGTCAGTTCCACGCCCTGGCCGACCGGGATGGCACGGTTGATCGCGACATGGGCGATGGTCGGCAGCAGCAGGGTAAGCAGCAGCCACAGGCCGGCGAGCGACGCGGCATTGGTGACCGAACTCCAGCGCAGCCGCCCTACCAGCAGCGTGACGCCGATCCAGAAGGCGAGATAGAGGGCGACCAGGCCCAGCACCGCAAGCAGCGGCAGGAGCGGCACATGCGACAGGGTTGCGCCGATCGCCAGCGGCACGGCGAGGGCGAGGAACAGAAGTCCGCCGCGCAGCAGCACGCGCCGCGCCCAGAGACGCCGTCCCGATCCTGCAAGCGCATCAAGCATCCGCAGTCGCCCGGCTTCCCGCTCGCCCGAGACCAGGTCGTGGAACAGGGCAATCACGAACAAAGGCGTCAGATAGACCAGCACGAAGGCGAAATCGAAACGACCGGGCAGGGCGAGTTCGGGATTGAACGCCTCGCCATCGTAAAGCTGTGCTTCCAGCCCCAGTGCGCGGACACGCAGGATGTAAGGTGCGACGTCCCGCAGGCCGAGCGCCACGAAGGCGAGCGGCGCGGGCGCATCCCAGGTGGCATGGAAGCTGTAATAGGCGGCATTGCCGGGATCCTTCGTCTTGCCGGCCCATTGCGCGACGGCCGCGATATCCTGTGCCTGTTTCGGCTGGATGCGGGCGATGACGGCGCGCTGCCGGGCTACTTCGGCCATGCCGGCAGCGACCGAGGCGATGGCGAGCAGGGCGACGAGCAGCAGCGCCAGCAGCGCCATGCGCGAGCGCAGCAGCAGGCGCAGTTCATGGGTGAGGAGGGTCATGGACGGGCTTTCTGAAGATGGCGGGCGACGGGCAGCAGCGCCAGCAGCGCGAGTACCAGCCAGGCGAGCAGCAGGCCCAGGCCGGGCAGGCTGGCCGTCACCAAGTCGCCGGCGGTCGGCGCGATGAAGCGGAATTGGGGAATCGCCTGCCAATGGTCGGCGGAGATGCGCTTGCGCTGATCGGCGCCGGCATCCTTGGCCTTGTCATCGGCATAGCTGACGGCATCGGCCTGCAACTGGTTCAGATGCTGGACCATGGCGTAGCGATAGGATTCGGCCTGGGCGAGGAAGCGGCGATGGCCCGCAAGATCGGTGCCCGCGGCTGCCATCGACAATTGCCGCAGCGAGATGGCCGGGCTGATGATGCCGAAGCCGTCGGTCAGCCGGCTCTGCGCCTGCTGGATCGCGAAGCTGCGATCGGCATAGTCGTCGAACAGACCCGACGTCAGCTTCTCGCCCTCGACCGCGAGCAGGCCGTTATAATTGACCGGCAGATCCTCCACCTTGTCGACGCCATAGCGGCGCAGCACCTTCTGCTTGAAGGCGTTGAAGAAAGGATCGTCAGGATTATGCGCGTCGCCAAGGCGATGCAAATCCTGCTGGATGGCGATGTCGGTTTCCAGGCGGGTGGGCAGGCTATGGGCCTGCGCCGCGATGTCGGGCGCCACGCGCGGCAGCAGGATGACCAGCACCGCCCAGAGCGCGAGCAGCGCGAGTAGCGCGTCGCGCCCGCGACGCACGAGCGCGGAGACGAGGATCACGATGATCGACCAGAGCGCCAGATAGGCGCCATAGCCAAGCGCGATCACCGCCATCGGCCCGGCCAGCGCGCCCGGCTGACCCGCGATCAGCAGGAAGGCGATGAGCGCGGGCAGACCGACCAGCGCGGCGACCACGGCCAGCGCCAGCAGCTTGCCCATGACCAGTGCGCGGGCGGACACGCCCTGCACCAGAATCTGGCGCAGCGTGCCGCGTTCGCGTTCGCGCGCGACCGCGCCATAGCCAAGGAAGATCAGCAGCAGTGGCGCAATCACCTGCAGCACGAAGGCCGGGGTCAGCTGGCCGAAGCGGACCAGCAGCGAGGATTGGCGGACATCGCCAAAATTGGCGCTGTTCTGGCGATGCCCTTCCAGGAAGATGCTGTTGCCGGTGAACGCATCGACGCCGGGATCGAAGGCGGCGAGCGGTGGCAGCGGGCGGAAGATGAAATTGCCGAAATGGACCATGCGATGGGGGTGGCGGTCGGGCTGCGCCTCGAACGCCCCGGCGGCCTGGGCCTGGAACCGGGCGCGGGTTTCGGCAATGCCGCTCTGGTGCGACCAACTGATGAGCGCGGCGGCGAGCGTCAGCAGGACGAGCAGCGCGAAGGCGATGACGGCGACGCGGTTGCGCCGCATCAGCCGCAATTCGTCGCGCGCGATCAGGGTGATGGCGCTCATGCGGCAACGGCCTCCCGCGCGAACTTGCGATGCAGGTCGCGCACGTCGAAGCGGTCCGTGCCCTGCGCCGATGCCTCGTCGACGATCCGGCCGGATTCGAGGAAGCCGATCCGGTCGGCAATGTCGGCGGCCGACAGCAGGTCATGGGTGACCATCAGCACGGCCGCGCCCTTGCGTGCGACATCATGGACCAGCCGGTTGAAGTCGGCGGTCGCGCGCGGGTCAAGGCCGGAAGAGGGCTCGTCGAGCAGCAATACCGGCACTTCGCGCAGCAAGGCGATGGCGATCGCCACCTTCTGCCGCATCCCCTTGGAAAAGCCGCCGAGCCGCTTGTCCCAGGCCGATGCCTGCAGGCCCGTGGCGTCGAACGCGCCGTCAATCTCCTGCGGGGCCGGGTGGCGGCCGGCCAGCGCCAGCAGATAGGCGGCATTTTCCCGCGCTGTCAGATGCTCGTAAAGGGCGACATTTTCGGGGACATAGGCGATCTGCTCACGCGCCTTGTCGGGCTGCGCCGCCGGGTCATGGCCGGCCACCAGCACCGTGCCGCTGTCGGGCCGGGCAAAGCCCAGCAGGGTCGACATGGTGGTCGATTTGCCCGCGCCATTGCCGCCGAGCAGCGCATAGATTTCGCCGGCATCGACATGCAGGGTCAGGCCGCGCAGCACAGGCTGGCTGCCATAGGACAGGTGGACGTCGGACAATATTATGGGCTGGCCGGTGGCGGTCAGGGACATGAGGGCAAGGCTCCTTGGCTGTTGCGCCGGACCATTTCGGCGATGCAGTAATCTGTCAATGAAATAATATAACATTTCCATTGACGGGTGTGGCGAGCCTACCCTAGGGGCAGCGGCGAATGAGATTCCGTCTCATTTCATTCAGGGGAAATTATGTCGATCCAGTTCCTGCCGCGCGCCCGCGCTGCGTCCGTCCGTTCCCGCCGCTTCCGCCATATTGCACGTGCGTTGCCGCTGGCTGCTGTCCTGGCTTGGCTTCCAGCGCAGGCGCAGACCGGCGACGCGGTTCATCATGCGCCGGAGGGCGAGGGCGCCATCACGGTCGACGGCGTGCGTCAGGCCTATCGCGGCGATTTCTCCGTGAAGGAGATTCCCCAGGCGATCACGACGATCGATGCGGAAACGCTGCAGCAGAATAATATCCTTCGCCTGACCGATGCGCTGGACCTGAATGCATCTGTCGTGCGCCAGAACACATTGGGCGGGTTGTGGGACAGTTTCGCCGTGCGCGGTTTTGCCGGCGATGAAAATCTGCCGAGCGGCTATCTGGTCAACGGCTTCAACGCCGGCCGGGGTTTTGGCGGCCAGCGCGACGTGGCCGGGATCGAGCGGGTGGACGTGCTCAAGGGACCGTCGGCTGCGCTGATGGGTCGGGGCGAGCCGGGCGGCACGATCAACCTGGTGACCAAGCAGGCGGAAATCGGCCGGACCTTCGGCAGCGGATCGCTGCAATATGGCAGCTATGACCGGTTCCGCGCCGACGCCGACGCCAACCTGGCGCTGACCGACGGCATCACCGCGCGACTGATCGGCTATTATGAGAAGGGCGACACGTTCCGCGACTATGTGTCGCAGAAACGCTGGGGCTTCCTGCCCTCGATCGGCGTTGCGCTGGGCGACCGGACGCGCCTGACCTATGATTTCGAATGGACCCGCGTGGAAGTGCCGTTCGATCGCGGCATCGTCGTCCTGAACAATGATTTCGACACCGTGCCGCGGTCGCGCTTCCTGGGCGAACCGGGCGATGGCGATACGGTGGCACGCGCCACCGGCCACCAGTTGCGGCTCGACCATCAGTTCAATGACGACTGGAGCCTGCTGGTCGGGGCCAGCCATCGCGACACGCTGCTGACCGGTTTCTCGTCCGACGCGGAGCAGACCGCATCGCGCCAGAAACTCTATGTCGACGGCCATTCCCTGTCGCGCCAGCGCCGCTCGCGCCGTTATGATGCGGAACATAGTGTGGTCCGCGCCGAACTGGCGGGCCATTTCGAGACCGGATCGCTGCGCCATCGCGTGCTGATCGGCGGCGATTTCGACCAGTTCGAATATGATAATTACTTCACCCGGTTCCGCCCGCCGGCCGTCAGCACCAACCCCAGCGACCAGGCCGGCTATGTCATCGACATCGACAATCCGATCTATGGCCAATATCCGCTGCCCGCGACGTCGGTGCTGACCAATCGTCTGGATGCGCAGCGCAGCTTCGGCTTCTATGTGCAGGACCAGATCGAACTGACCGAACGGCTCCAGATCCGCATCGGCGGCCGCTACGACAATCTGACGCTGAAGGTCGACAATCGCCTGCTTGCAGCAGCCAGCCGCTACAATAGCCGCAAATATGAGCGGTTCAGCCCGCAGGCCGGCATCGTCTATGAACTGAGCGATCCGATCTCACTTTATGCCGCTTATGGTCAGGGCTATCGCGCCAATATTGGCGCCGATTTCAACAATAATATCTTCGACCCGGAAACCAGCGAATCCATCGAGGCTGGCGTCAAGCTGACCGCGCTGGGCGGCGCGCTTACCGGCACCCTGTCCGTCTATCAGCTGACCAAGGACAATGTGCTGGCCAGCGACAATAATAATCCCGGCTTTTCCGTCGCGATCGGCAAGGCTCGGAGCCGCGGCATCGAGCTGGACGTGAACGGCCATCTGCCCGGCGACATCGATATCCTGCTGAGCTACGCCTATACCGATGCCGAGGCGCGTTCGGGAGTGAATGACCCCAATTTCGGCTATCAGATCCTGCCGGGTGACAAGCTCATCAACATTCCCGACCACAATCTCAACATCCAGGTCGCGAAGCATTTCGAAATGGCCGGGCGCGCGGCGCAACTGGGCGCGGGCATGCAATATGTCGGCGAACGGCTGGGCGAGACGGGCACGGACTTCACCCTGCCGTCGCACACCTTGTTCCGCCTGTTCGGCAGCGTCGATGTGATCGAGGGTGTCGAGCTGTTCGGGACGATCAGTAACCTGTTCGACGAGACATGGTATGCCAGCAGCTACAGCTCAGTCTGGGTGCAGCCCGGCACGCCGCGCACCGCCACCGTCGGCGTGCGCGCCCGCTTCTGAGCCGGAGGATAGAGACATGAACAAGAGGATGTCGCGCCTTCTGGGCGCCGCCGCTTTGTGTGTTGCTGGCACTGCCATCGCGCAGCAGCCGACTGAGGCGCCGCTGCCGGGGCTGCCTGCTTCGGTACTGCCGCCAACACTGCCCTGGTCGGGTGCGAGCGAAAAGCTGGTCGTCGGCAAGGATGATCCTTGGATCACGCCGGCCGAGCAGGCGCGTTTTGCCACCACGCCGCGCTATGCCGAGGTAGAGGCGTGGTTGAAACGTCTGGATGCGGCCTCGCCCCTCATCAGTTTGGAAAGCTTCGGCCGCACGGGCGAAGGGCGCGACATGCTGTTCGTCCGCGCGAGCAAGGGCGGCACGGGCAAGCCGGTCGTGCTGGTGCAGGCGGGCATCCATGCGGGCGAGATCGACGGCAAGGATGCCGGCCTGATGCTGCTGCGCGACATCGCCCTGCGCGGCAAGGGCAGCCTGCTCGACAAGGTCGATCTGGTGTTCGTGCCGGTCTATAATATCGACGGGCATGAGAAGATGAGCCGCTGGAACTTCCCGGCGCTGCGCGGCCCGGCGCAGAAGGGCTATGTCGGCAACAGCCGCAACATCAACCTGAACCGCGACTATTCGAAGGCGGATGCGCCCGAAAGCCGGGCGATGATCGGCCTGCTGCGCCGGCTCGACCCGATCCTCTATGTCGATTGCCATGTCAGCGACGGCTTCGACATGCAATATGACATCACCTTCACCTATGCCGGCTGGGGCCGCTATGCCTATCATCGCGCCACCGCCGACTGGCTGCAGGGCCGTTTCGGACCAAGCGTGACGGCGGCGCTGGAAAAGGCCGGGCATATCCCCACCATCTATCCCAGCCCGATCGACACGCGGGAGCCGACAAAGGGTATTCGCCAGGCGCCCGAAGGGCCGCGCTATTCGACCGGCTATGGCGATTTCATCGGCGTCCCGACCGTGCTGGTCGAAAACCATATGATGAAGCCCTATCGCCAGCGGGTGCTGGGCACCTATGTGCTGCTGGAGGCAGCGCTGAAGCTAGCCGGACAGGATGCCGGAGCGATTGCGCAGGCGAAGGCCAGCGACAGGGCAGCGCGCCCGACGCAAATGCTGACGCGCTGGAAGCCCGCCGCGCAGCCGATCGGCTGGGTCGAACGGTTCAAGGGCATCGCCTTTGACACCTATGTCTCGCCGGCGAGCGGGCGCAAGGAACAGAAATGGCTGGGGCGACCGGTCGACTGGCGGATGCCGATCATCGGCCAGGAACCGGTCGAGACGGTGCGCCTGCCCAAGGCATGGTGGGTGCCGGCCGGGCAGGCCGAGGTGATCGACCGGCTGACCCTGCACGGCATCCGCTACGAGGTGCTGGATGCGCCGCGCACGCTGACGCTCGATCGGGCGCGGCTGGTCGACCCGCAATCGATGCCGGTGCGCGATGCGCGCATCCCGCTGGACACGAAGTTACGGCACGAAGCGGTGACCGAAACGCTGCCCGCTGGGACGATCCGCGTGCCTGCCGATCAGCCGCTGGGCCTTTTGGCGGCGGCGCTGCTGGAGCCGGAAAGCCAGGACAGTTTCCTTGCCTGGGGCTTCTTCCCGGAGATATTGGCGGCGCCTTCTGGGGCGGAGGTTTTTGTCCGGGCGCCGATCGCCGAGGCGCTCCTCGCCGCTGATGCGCAGCTTCGCGCAGAGTTCGAGGCGAAATTGGCCGCTGATGCCACATTTGCGGCCGATGGCGACGCGCGGCTTGACTGGCTGTCGGCCCGGCTGCCCGATCGCAGCCCCTATCATCATCTCTATCCGGTGCTCAGGGAGCGCTGATCGCCCCCTTGTCGTCGGAAGGAAGTGGGCATTGGCAACAATGGCCACTTCCTTCCACCACCAGCCGGTCGATTAGGAAGCCCCGCTGCGCGAACAAGTGGCCAAGGGCCAATTTGATGTCGCCCATATCGATCTGTTCGACCTGACCACAATGCTGGCAGATGCCGACGGCAGCAGGGCCTTGCCGAATGGCGCAGAAAGCGTTCAACGTCTCGATCCGCAGGACTTTGCCCTGGGCGATCAGTTCATTGAGTGCGCGATAGACCTGGGGTGCGTAGAGCCGCTCATGCCGCTCGGCGGACAGGCTTCGCAGGTCATAGGCCGACAGGGGGGGGCGGGCCTGTTCCAGCAGCGTAGCCACCAGGCGCCGCACTTCGCCGGGGCGACGGGTTGGCCTGACGGATTTGCCTGTATTGCGCATCGTGGCAGATGCCGGGGCGACCAAGCCGCCCCGGCATTCCGGATCAGAAGCTGACCCGCGCGGTCACGCGGATGTCGCGGCCGGTGAGCGGGGCATAGTCCTTGAGGAAGGACGAGGCCCGGCGGGCGACCACATCGAAGATGTTGTTGGCCGACAGGGCAAAGCTGAGCGGACGTTCCTTACCCCACGGGCGGACATTCAACTCGGCATTGACCATGGTGTAGCCGGGCGTCGTGGTCTCGAACTCGGCGACCCGGTCCTGCTTGCTGACACGCTCGACTTCGCCGCGCAGGTCGAACTTGGTCGCCTGATAAGCGAGGCCACCGAGCAGGCGGAGCGGAGGAATGCGCGGCGCCGGCCCGACGCTCTTCACATTGGCATGGACATAGTCGGCCAGGCCATCAGCGACAATCTTGCCGTCGCCCAGCTTGGCCAGGGTCAACGATCCCTGCACCTCGAAGCCATAATAGCGGGCGTCCGCCTGGTTGAAGGCATAGACGGGCAGGCCATCTTCTTCCTCGCCGGTCAGATCCTCATAGATGAAGTTCGAGAACCAGGTGTGATAGGCCGACGCCTCGAAGCTGTAATTGTCGCCGCTGCCGCGCAGGATCGCCTCGACGCTGTTGGCCTTTTCCAGGTTGAAGTCGGGATTGCCGACTTCGTAGGCCTGGGTGCCGGCATGGGGGCCGTTGGCGAACAATTCTTCAGCCGCCGGCGCGCGTTCGGTGTGCGACAGGTTGAGGCCGATGCGCCAGCTGTCGGTCAGGCCATAGGAGGCGCCGACCGAGCCGGAGAAGGCGTCGAAGCTGCGCTTGCCGGCGAAGAACTGTTCCTGATCCTCCAGCGGATTGGCGGTCAGGCTGGTATGTTCGTAGCGGCCGCCCAGCTCGAACTTGAGCGCGCCATAATCGAGCTGCTGCAGGGTGAAGACGCCGATCTGCGTGGTCGAGTTTTTGGGCAGGAAGGCCTCTTCGCCGATCACGTTGAAGTCGCGGTTGAAGAGCTGCACGCCGGTCGCGCCGCGCCAGGCGCCATGCTTGGCCTGGGTCAGTTCCAGCCGGGCTTCCATGCCCTTGCTGAAGAAGGCGGTGCCGACCGAACCATCTTCTTCCAGCTCGGCATGGGTATAGTCGGCATAGCCCAGGCGCAGCGAAACCTTGTCCAGCACATTGCCGTCGCCATTCACTTCGGCGCGCAGGTTGACGCTGTCCTGCTTCATGCTGAGGCGAGGGGCTTCCTGCTCGTCGCCCGGCTGGGTTGCGAAGCGGATCGGCACGCCATAGAGGCTGTCATAATGGTCGTAGGAAATACCGATATTGCCGGTGTCGCCGATATAGGCGATGCCGCCGCCGGCGGTCCAGGTCTTGGCCGCCGAATTGGGCAGCTTGCCCTTGACCGCGGCATTGCCGGCGAAGTCGATCGCTTCCTCGCTGTCGTCGGCGGGGAGCAGGCTCGATGCCAGCGCCTGATCGCGCAGGGCAGGGGTGAGGGCATGGCCGCCGATGCGGACATCGTCGCTCTTGAGATAGCTGCCATCGGCATGAGCGACCCAGCCGCCCGATAGCGGCACGTCGACCGAGGCCGCGCCCGAACGCTCGTCCGCGGCCGAACCATAGGTGCCGATCGCATCGACATGGACCGGCTCATCCGGGATGGCCGTGGGGATACGCTTGTCGATCACGTTGACGACGCCGCCGATCGCCGAGGAGCCGTAGAGCAGCGACTGCGGACCGCGCAGCACCTCGATACGCTCGGCGAGCAGCGGATTGACGACCACGGCATGATCGACCGAGGTGTTGGACACGTCCACGGTCGACAGGCTGTTGGTCAGCATCTTGACGCGTTCACCCTGCAGGCCGCGCAATACCGGGCGCGAGGCGCTGGGGCCGAAGGAGGTGGCGGACACGCCCGGCTGATGTTCCAGCGTCTCGCCGATCGATGGGCGGATCGCCTGGGTCAGATCCTTGCCTTCGACCACGGCGACACTGGACAGCATGTCCTGGCGGCGGGTCGGCAATATGCCGGTGACGATGATGTCGGAACGGGCTGCTTGGTGATAGCCGTCGGCGGCGTCATCCGATGCGGTTTGCGCATGGGCGGCTGTCGAAACGCCGAGAACGGCAAGCGCGCAGCCGGCGAGAAACTGGAATTGCATGGACTTGGATCCCCCGAGGTGGATGGAGCGACATTATTCTGACCTCCACGCCCTGCTCGGTCGCGCTGGAGGCTGCCTCGCCTCTCTAAAAACATGTCCATGATGTTACAACATATCAAACATTACATTTCTGTCATGTGGCTGGCGCCCTATCCATCCAGCCCGCGAAGCTTCCGCAAATCGATGCCCAGCCGCCGGACCCGGTAATAGAAGGTCTTTCGCGGCAGGCCGAGGCGCTCGATGGCCTGCCCCATGTCGCCACCGGTCGCCTGGATCGCCTCGATGATCGCCATGCGCTCGAACGCATCCATGCGCGCGTCGAGCGGCAGCATCGCGCCATCGGCAACGGGTTCCTGCTCCAGGCCCAGCGCCAGCCGTTCGGCCAGCCGCCCCAGTTCATGGACATTGCCGGGCCAGTCATGGTCCAGCAGATGGGCCAGTACCGCCCGGCTGACCGGCGGCACCGCGCGGCGAAAGCGGCGGGCGGCGGCATCGAGCAGATGGGCGAAGATCAGCGGAATATCCTCGCGCCGTTCGCGCAGCGGCGGGATGTGCAGCCGCACCGCCGCCAGCCGATAGAGCAGGGCCGGCTGGATCGTCGCCGCCTGGCCCTGCTGCGTCATGCAGCCGATCACGCGCAGGTCCACCGGCTGGGGTTCGCGCGCTCCGACCGGGCGAACCAGCCGATCTTCCAGAAACTGGATCAAATGCGCCTGCAGCGCCGGCCCCGACTGGTCGACATCGTCCAGGAACAAGGTGCCCTGATGGGCGCGGGCCAGCCGCCCTTCGAGCGGCGCGCGTCCGGCCAGGCTTTCGCCATGCAGGCTGGTCTCGGCGATCGAATCCGGCACCGCGGCGCAGGCGATGCTGACGAACTGGGCGCTGGCGCGGCGGCTGCGCTGATGGACCATGCGCGCAACCAGTTCCTTGCCGGTGCCGGTCTCGCCCTCGACCAAAATGTCGATATTGGTGTCGGCCAGGGTTGCCACCATGTCGCGCAACCGCTCGATCGCCGGGGAATGGCCGATCAGCGGGGAGGCGACGGCGGTGTCGACCATCGCGCGCAGGCGGCGATTTTCGATCACCAGCAGCCTCTTCTCGCTCGCCCGCGCGACCGATGCCAGCAGGGCGTCGGGATTGAAGGGCTTTGTCAGGAAGTCCCAGGCGCCGGCCTTCAGCGCATCCACCGCCATCGGCACATCGCCATGGCCGGTGACCAGGATCACCGGCAGTTCCGCGTCGCGGGCATGGAGCGCCCGGAACAGGTCGATGCCCGACATGTGCGGCATTCGCACGTCGCTGACCACCACGCCGGGAAAATCCGCCTCGATCGCAGCTAGCGCATCGGCGGCGCTGGCGAAGGCGCGCACCTCATGGCCCGCCAGCGTCAGCGTCTGCGCCATGGCAGCGCGCAAATCATCATCATCGTCGATCAGGGCGATCGGACGCGGGGGCATGTCGGTCATGCGCGTTTCAAACTCAGCTGGAAATGGGCGCCGGCCTCGCTGGGCAGCAGGCGCAGCGACCCGCCCATGTCAGCCATGATGTCGCTGGCGATGACAAGGCCGAGCCCCAGGCCCGACGGGCGGCTGGTGACGAAGGGCGTGAAAAGCTGGCCCTGCACCGACGGATCGATGCCCGGCCCATTGTCGATCACCGAGAGCAATATCGTCTCCGCATCGAGCGCGACCGACAGGCGAATGGTCGGCGCGACCACGCCCTCCAGCGCTTCGAGCGCATTTTGCAGCAGGTTGACCAGCACCTGCTCCAGCCGGATCATGTCGGCCATGACGCGCAGAGCGTCCGGCAGGTCCGGCAGGTGCAGATCGACACGCGCCAGCCGCGATTTGAGGATCAGCACGCTGCCCTCGATCGGCCCGGCGAGCGGAATAGCGTCGATCACGCCGGTCGCCTTGCGGGAAAAACCGCGCAGTTCGGCCGTGACCTTGCCGATCCGGTCGGTCAGCCGCTCGATTGCCGCCATATTTTCGGCCGCAGCCTCGCTATCGCCACGCTCGATCAGCAGCCGGCCATTGGCGGCATAGCTGCGGATCGCGGCGACAGGCTGGGCGGTTTCATGCGCGATGCCGGCGGTGATCTGGCCCAGCGAGGCCAGGCGATTGGCCTGACGCAACCCTTCGCGCAGCGTGTCGGCGCGCGTCTCGCTGGCGGCGCGTTCCTCCATCTCGCGGCGTAATTCATGGGTGCGGGCGGTGACCATCGCCTCCAGTTCGCTGGTGCGGGCGGCGACCATGGCGGCCCGTTCGGCGCGACGATGGCCGCGTTCGCGCAATATCCAGATGCCGCCGGCGAGCAGCAGCAGCAGCAACAGGGTCGCCAGCCGCACCGTCCGCACGAAGCTTTCCACGCCATGCAGCGGCGTCAGCATGTTGAGCTGCCAGCCCGGTTCGCCGGCCGCGACCGATTGCCACAGCAGGCGGCGGCGCGGTTCGTCGGCGGGGCTGATGATCTGCCGGCCATCGGCATCGCCCATGCCCTTGAGCGGCACCGGCAGCAGCGAGCCGCGGCCGGACTGCAATTCGGCGCGGAAGCGCTGCTTAGCCTGCGCCGACAACGAATGGATGGTGGTGAAGCGCCAGTCGGGGCGGCTGGTGATCAGGATGATGCCCTCTCGACTGGTGATGAAGGTGATCTCGCCGAGCCGCGCCCATTGCTGCTCGATCCCGTCAAACTCCAGCTTCACCACGACATAGCCGCCGCCGCGCGATCGCCGCGACAGATACATGCCGGGCCGTTCGCTGATCGTGCCGAGGGCGAATTGCGCGCCCGATCCATGCGCGGCGGCCAGCTTGAAATAATTGCGGAAGGAATAGTCCTGGCCGACGAAGCTGCGCTCGCTGCCCCAGTTGCTCGATGCGACGGTGCGGCCGGATGCGTCGAGCACATAGATTTGCGCCGCGCCGGTGGTGCGGGCGAGCGCCTGCAGCTTGCGATCGAGCGCCCGCAGGGCGGTCTGCGATCCGGTGAGGCCGGCGACCAGATCGCTGTCGTCGGACAGTGCGATCGGCAACAACCGGAACCGCTCGATCTCGCTCTTGAGATAGGCCTGGCGCAGGATCGCCGCGCCGCGCGTCTCCGCACTCAGCCGGGCGATGGCATTGCGCTCGGCAACCTCGCCCGACAGCCAGAGCAGGCCGCTAGCGACGCCCAGGAACAGGGCGATCCACAGAATGCGATTCGGGAAGCGGGCGCTGTCCATAGCCCTGCATATCGCGCCAACCAGTGATGTGCAAATTTCTGCACATCGTGCGATACTGGTGAGCAATTATATGCACTAAATGAACTGGCTGCAGGCATGAAAATAATATTAATATGTTGAATTATAACGATTTAACTTCATTTCTCCTACAATTTGTCGCGCATGGCTGACAGCTCGATACTGGCCCCCTCAATTCCCGACCCGCCCAACCAAGAAGGCGGGAAGGCTTTTGGCGAGGGCCAGAAAGACAACTGTCATGCAGATTTCCGATTTCCCCGACACGCCGGTCACCCGGCGTCCCTGGTATCTTCATCTCTATGCGCAGGTGCTGCTGGCGATCATCGCCGGCGTGGCGCTCGGCCATTTCGCGCCGCATCTGGGGGAGGCGATGAAGCCGGTCGGCGACGCCTTCATCAAGGCGGTGAAGATGGTCATCGCCCCGGTCATTTTCCTGACGATCGTCACCGGCATTGCCGGCATGCGCGACATTGCCAGCGTCGGCCGGGTCGCGGGCAAGGCCTTTGCCTATTTCCTCTTCTTCTCCACCCTGGCGCTGGTCGTCGGCATGATCGTCGCCAATGTGGTGCGGCCGGGCGCGGGCCTCGACATCGATCCCGCCACGCTCGACGCCAGCAAGGTCAGCGAATATGCGGAAAAGGCGCATGACAGCACGCTGACCGGCTTCCTGACCGGCATCATCCCCGACAGTTTCCTGTCCGCCTTCGTCAGCGGCAATATCCTTCAGGTGCTGTTCGTTGCGATCCTGTTCGGGGTTGCGCTGGCACTGATCGGCGATCGCGGCGCGCGCGTGCTCGACCTGCTCGAAGATGTCTCGACCGCCGTGTTCAAGCTGGTCGCGATCGTCATGAAGGCCGCGCCCGTCGGTGCCTTCGGCGCCATGGCCTTCACCATTGGCAAATATGGCGTCGGCACGCTCGCCAATCTCGCCTTCCTGGTCGGCACCTTCTACCTCACCTCGGCGCTGTTCGTGGTCGTGATCCTGGGCCTGGTCGCCCGCGCCGCCGGTTTCTCGATCTTCGGCCTGATCCGTTACCTGAAGACCGAATTGCTTCTGGTGCTCGGCACCTCCTCGTCGGAAAGCGCGCTGCCGGCCCTCATCGAAAAGATGGAGCGGGCGGGCTGCCCCAAGTCGATCGTCGGCCTGGTCGTGCCGACCGGCTACAGCTTCAACCTCGACGGCACCAATATCTACATGACGCTGGCCGCGCTGTTCATCGCGCAGGCCACCGGCGTCGACCTGTCGATCGGCGACCAGATCCTGTTGCTGGGCGTCGCTATGCTCTCGTCCAAGGGCGCGGCGGGCGTGACCGGTGCCGGCTTCATCACGCTGGCGGCGACCCTCTCCATCGTCCCCTCCGTGCCGGTCGCCGGCATGGCCCTGATCCTGGGCGTCGACCGCTTCATGAGCGAATGCCGCAGCCTGACCAACTTCATCGGCAATGCGGTGGCGACGATCGTCGTGTCGCGCTGGGAAGGGAAGCTGGACCGGGCGCAGTTGCAAGCCGCGATGCGGGGCGAGGGCGGGGCGCCATCCCTGGCGGCTCCGGCGCTCGCCAGCGCCGTCCCGGCGGAATGAGGCGCAGCCACCATGGTTCGTTTCTCCTGCGCGGCCGCGCGCCGCCCCGTCGCCGTCTCCGCTCTCACCCTTGCCACCCTGCTCGCCACGCCAGCATGGGCCGACGACATGCCCGCTGAGCCTGCCAGCCTCTATCCAGCCGATGCCGTTGGCGAAGGATCGGTATCGGGCGGCTATGCCCTGTCTCGCTGGGCGGAGGACTGGCGCAGCAAGGCCGATCCCGCGCAGCGCGATGACCTGTTCGATCGCCTCAAATATCTGCCGCTGGATAAGGATGGCGACATCTATCTGACGCTCAGCGGCGAGGCGCGGGTGCGGGTCAACTACACCACCAACCTCAACCTGCGGAATGCCGGCAGCCAGCGGCAGGACATCAACCGGCTGGTCGGCGGCGCCGACCTGCATGTCGGGCCGCATCTGCGCTTCTATGGCGAGATCGCCCATGGCGGCATGTCCGGCGACAATATCGGCACGCCGTCTGGTTCACTGCGCAATGATCTGGTGCTGCTCCAGTCCTTCGCCGAACTGAAGGGGCGGGTTGCCGGCATGGACCTGGGTCTGCGCTATGGGCGGCAGGAATTTACCGATGGCCCCAATCTGCTGACGTCGCAGCGCGACAATAACACGATCCGCTATGCGCTGAACGGCGTGCGGGCCTGGGCACGGACGGGATCGCTGCGCATCGATGCCTTCGATTTCAAGCCGACCGCGCTGGGCAATGGCGGGACGGGCGATGACAAGGTCGAGCAGGGCCGGCGCTTTTCCGGCTTCACCGCCGGAATCCGCATTCCCGAAAAGGCGCTGGGCGGATCGGAGCTCTATCTCGATCCCTTTTTCTGGCGGTTGCGCACCAGCGAAGCGCTGTGGGGCGGCGTGACTGGCCGGGTCGAGCGCTTCTATGCCGGCGCGCGCCTGTGGGGGGAAGTTGGCCCGGTCAATCTCGACTGGACCATCAATCACCAGTTCGGCGATTTCGACGGGCGCGATATCAGCGCCTGGCAGCTTTTCTTCAACCAGAGCTACAAGCTGCCCGGCGACCTGCCGATGGGGCCGCGCATCGGCTTCCACGCCGATTATGCCAGCGGCGGCGGCACGTTCGAGGGCGGCACGCTGAAGGCTGCCTATGCCCCCTTCGGCAACAATATCTATTACAGCTACCAGCTGTGCATGACGCCGACCAACCTCAAGACGCTGGCGCCCAGCCTGACCCTGTCGCCGCTCAAGGGCGTGAAGGCGACGATGGAATATCAGTTCGCCTGGCGCGCCGATGAAAATGATGCGGTCTATCGCGCCAACAAGTCGATCTTCGCCGGCACCCAATCGGTCCCCGGCCACAAGATCGGCGAATCCATCCGCGCTCAGATCACATGGTCGATCACGCCGCGCCTGTCCTTTGTCGGGCGCTACGAGCATCTGGATGCAGGGCCGGTGCTTAGCCGTGCCGGTTATGGCAACAGCGATTATCTGGCCGGCTGGCTGAGCTTCCGTTTCTGAAGGTGGATGGGGTGGTGCGCATGACCTGACGGACAAGATTGGCGAACGCGCATCCGGCCGCCCGGCCCCTTTCCACGCAGATTTGGAATCCACGATCATGACATCCTCCTCCAGTCCGGCGGCACCGCGCCGCCGGTCCTTGTTCAAGAAGATCCTCCTTACCCTCGCCATCCTCATCCTGGTGTTGGCGATCGCCGCCACCGCCTTCCTGTTCCGTCCGATGGCCTCGCCCGCCGGCAAGGCGGCCGCCAATGACAAGCCGGTCGACGTGCTGGTGATCGGCGGCGGCATCATGGGTGTGACGCTGGCCACCTATCTCCAGGAAATGGAGCCGGACTGGCGGATCGACATCTATGAGCGGATGGACAAGGTCGCGCAGGAAAGCTCCAACGGCTGGAACAATGCCGGCACCGGCCATTCGGGCTTTGCCGAGTTGAACTATACGCCGGAGAAGGATGACGGATCGATCGCGACCGAAAAGGCCGTCGATATCGCCGAGCAGTTCGAGATTTCGCGCCAGTTCTGGTCGCATGAGGTCAAGCAGGGCCGTCTGCCCAAGCCGACCGATTTCATCAACGCGACGCCGCATATGAGCTTCGTCTGGGGCGACGACAATATCGCCTATCTGCACAAGCGCCGCGATGCGCTGGTCAAGAACCCGCTCTTCTATGGCATGCAATATTCGCAGGATCCCGCACAGATCCGCCGCTGGGCGCCGCTGGTGATGGAGGGACGCGACCCGAAGCAGAAGGTTGCGGCGACGTTCATGCCGCTTGGCACCGATGTCAATTTCGGTGTCATCACCACCCAGCTGACCCAGGCGCTGACCCGCAATCCCAATTTCAACCTGCAGCTTGGCCATGAGGTGCGCGGCCTGCATCAGAATGCGGACAAGACGTGGAACGTCACCGTCCATGACCTCAAGAAGAACAGCGATGCCGTGGTGAAGGCGAAGTTCGTCTTCATCGGCGCGGGCGGTGCCTCGCTCAAGCTGCTGCAGATGTCGGGCATTCCGGAATCGAAAAACTATGCCGGCTTCCCGGTCGGCGGCCAGTTCCTGGCGTTCGAGGGGCCGGCCGCGACCAGCCGTCACAATGTGAAGGTCTATGGCAAGGCGGAGGCCGGATCGCCGCCCATGTCGGTGCCGCATCTCGACGCGCGCAAGCTGGACGGCAAGTCGGTGACCCTGTTCGGTCCCTTCGCGCTGCAGAGCACGAAATTCCTGAAAAATGGCTCGCCGCTCGATCTGTTCGCCTCCATCTACAAGAATAATGTCGGCGGCATGATGAAGGTTGGCGCGGAAAATCTGGATCTGGTCCGCTATCTGGCGCAGCAGGCGACGCTGACCGATGCTCAGCGTCAGGCCGAATTGGTCAAATATTATCCCAATGCCAAGCGCGGCGACTGGAAGCTGATCACCGCGGGCCAGCGCGTGCAGGTGATCAAATATGATCCCAAGAAGGGCACGGTGCTGCAGTTCGGGACCGAGATCGTCACCGACAAGGATGCCAGCATCGCCGCGCTGCTCGGCGCTTCGCCTGGCGCCTCGACCTCGCCGGCGATCATGCTCGAAGTCATGCGTCGTGCCTTCCCGCAGCAGATGGCGACCAGCTGGAAGCCCAAAGTGGCGGCGATGGTGCCCTCCTATGGGCAGAAACTCAACGCCAGCCCGGATCTCACCAACCGCATCCGCCGCATGACCAGCCAGACGCTGGGCCTGCCCTATATAGAGGTGCCGGCGGGCCTGAATGGTGCGACGCTTAATGCCGGTGCCAAGCTGCCAGCCAAGCGCAACCTCAATTCGGAGCAGCAGGCGCTGTAACGACCGGACAGGGGAGGGGCTGGTGCGCGATCGCCAGCCTGTTCCCTGTTCCTCAGCCTATCGCCGGGTGATGCCGGCGCCGCCATCCACCGGGAACACGCCACCGGTGATCCAGGCGGCTTCATCCGACGCCAGGAACAGCACCAGATTGGCGACATCCTCGACCGTGCCGAGCCGGCCGAGCGGATGGCGCAGGATGTTGGCTGCCAGCGCGGCCGCCGGATCGGGCTGACGGTCGAAGGAGGCGCGCAGCATTGCCGTGTCGATTGAGGCCGGGGCGACGCAATTGGCGCGCAGACCGTCGGCCGCGACCTCCAGCGCAAAGCCCTTCATGAAGGTCTCGAGGCCACCCTTCGATGCGGCATAGGCCGCCAGGCTGGGCGCGCCCATGCGGGCATTGATCGAGGAAATGAAGACGAAATTGCCCCGGCCCGCGTCCTGCATGGCGGGGGCGAAGGCCTGGACCAGGCGGACCGCGCCACCGACATTCACGTCATAGATCGCATTGAAGGCTTGCGGCGAGGAGGCGAAGATGTCCGCCTGTTCGGTTGCGGCGCCGGCATGGACGATGATGTCCGGCGGCCCAAGCCGTGCCAGCAGGTCGTCCGCGCCCTGCGCAATGCCGGCGTCGTCCGCCAGGTCGCAGACCCATGCCTCGTCCCCCGCATCGGAGGCGATCCGGTCCATCGCGACGACATGGGCGCCCTCCGCCTTGAAGCGGGCGCAAATGGCCGCGCCGATGCCGCCGGCGGCACCGGTGACGAGAGCGATCTTACCGGACAGGCGGGGCATATCTTCTCCATTCGTATTTATAAAAGCAACATATCATCTAGAGATACGCTCGCAATGGCATAATTCTGACAATTTCAGATTGACGTGTTGCTAAATGAGCGATAATTGAAGCGGAAACAGGAGAGGAAGGGGTTCCATGAAGGTCAGTGGCGTATATCCGGTTCTGCCCACGCCGTTCGATGCGTCGGGCGCTATCGACGATAGCGGCATGGATGCGATTGTCGATTTCGTCGTCGATTGCGGTGTCGATGGCGCAGTCTTTCCGGGCCTCGCCAGCGAATATGACATGCTCTCGCTCGACGAGCGGATCGACCTGATCGGCCGGATCTCCGCGCGTATCGATGGCCGCATCGGCTTCATCATCGGCGGGTCCAGCCCGGACGTCGAAGAAAGCCTGGCGCTGATCCGTGCGGGCAAGGCGGCGGGTGCCGCCGGCGCGATGGTGATGACGCCGGGCGCGCTGGCCGGCGACAATGACGCGCTGGCCGCCCATTATCGCAAACTTGGCGAGGCTGGCCTGCCGTTGATGCTGCAAAATGCGCCCCGACCGATGGGGGCGGGCCTGAGCGCCGAGGATGTCATCGCCGTCGTCGGTGCCGTCCCCGCCATCCACTGGGTCAAGGAAGAGAATATGCCCTGCGGCCAGCGGATCAGTGCGATCCGCGCGGCCGCGCCCGATCATCTGCTGGGCGTGTTCGGCGGTGCCGGTGGCCGCTACATCACCGACGAACTGGCGCGCGGCGCGATCGGCACCATGCCGGCGGCCGAACTGCCCGAGGCGCATGTTGCGCTGATGGCCGCCCATCTGGCCGGCGACGGTGATGCGGTGCGCACCCATTATGAACGGATGTTGCCGCTGCTGATGATGCAGGCGGTGTTCCGCTGGCGGCTGACCAAGGAAGTGTTGCGTCGGCGCGGCCTGATCGCCGACGCCTTCACCCGCGCGCCCGGCCCGGAACTGGACGAGGGCGACCAGCGCGAGCTTGACCGCATCCTCGCGCGGATCGACGATTGGACCGGAATCGGCGTGGTGCAGGGCTGAAGGATATGGGCGCGATGGACGATGTGATCGAGCGGCTAGACGTCTTCACCGTCACCATACCCCGCGACGTGCCCTATCTGGGCGCGCTGGGGCCGGGCGAGGAAGTCAACGCGGCCGGCTATATCGTCCGGCGCCGCAATGGCACCATCTATCCGACGGTCGACCGATCGGTGGTGGTGCGCGTCACCAGCCGGTCGGGACTGGTCGGCTGGGGCGAAACCTATGGCCTGGTCGCGCCGGGCGCGATCCACGAACTGGTCGACGATGTCATCGCGCCGATCCTGATCGGCCGTTCGGCCCATGATGTCGAGGTGATCTGGGAAGATCTTTACGACCTGATGCGGGTGCGCGGCTATCAGGGCGGTTTCTGGCTGGATGCGATGGCGGCTGTCGACATCGCGCTGTGGGATATCCATGCCCGCGCCGTCGGCCTGCCGCTCTGCCGCATGCTGGGCGGGCAGCGGCGCGAGACCATTCCAGCCTATGTCTCCGGCCTGCCCGAACCGACATTGGAGGCGCGCTGCGCGCTGGCGAAGCGCTTCGTCGACCAGGGGTTCGACGCGATCAAGTTCGCCGGCGTGGTCAGCTTTGACGGGATCGAGGCGGAAGCGAAGGCGTTGCGCGCGGCGATCGGCCCGGACGTCAAGCTGATGGTGGATCTTCACTGGATGTATTCGGCGGCCGAGGCGGTGGCGCTTATCCGCCGGCTGGAACCGCACGACCTTTATTTCGCCGAAGCGCCGGTCAAGCCCGAGGATGTCGCGGGGCTGGCCGATGTCGCCGCCCGCGTCGCGACACCGATCGCGGCGGGCGAGGAATGGCGTAGCGTGTTCGATGCCCGCCCCCGGCTGGAAGCGCGGGCAGTGTCGATCGTGCAGCCCGAAATGGGCCATACTGGCATCACCCAGTTCATGCGCATCGCTCGTCTGGCCGAGGCGCATCATGTCCGGGTGATGCCGCATGCGACCATCGGCGTCGGCATCTTCGCGGCGGCCAGCCTGCATGCCGCCGCGGCGGTGCGCGACCTGCCCTATCATGAATATCAGCATTCGATCCTGCCGCGTTCGGCGCAACTGCTTGACGGGCGCCTGTCCTGCACGGCCGGCGCCTTTGCCTTGCCCGAAGGGCCGGGGTTGGGGGTGGCGCCGAACGCAGCCTTCTGGAACCATGTAACGCGGGGGCGGCAATGAAAGATCTGGGCTGGCTAAACGCCATGGTCGGACGCTAGAAACGGCCATGCGCACGAAAATCAACGCCCAGCCCAACCAGAGCCTGATCGACGGGATCACCACGCTTCAGGCGCTCGCTTCCTCGCCCGAGCCGATCGGCTGTCGCGAACTGGCGCGACAGCTGGATTCCGATCCGACCAAGATCAACCGCCTGCTCAAGACGCTGGCCTATCTGGGCATCGCGCGACAGACCGCGAACCGCAAATATACCGCCGGGCCGGGCATGCATGTGCTGGCGGCGCAGAGCCTGTTCGCGTCGGGCCTGATCCGTCGCGCCCTGCCGGAACTGGAGCAGCTGCGCCGCTACGGCCATACGGTGGCGATGGGCGTGCTGTGGAATGACAGTGTCTCCTATCTCTTCCACGCCCCGCCGGGGATCGAGGCGTCGCGCGGCCTGGGCCGTATCGGCCTGTTGCCCGCGACGACCAGCGGCATCGGCATCGCCCTGCTCGCGGAACTGGAGGATGCCGATGTGCGCGAACTGTATGAAGGGCGCGACATTCCGATGTTCCCCGACGGCATCGACAGCCTGCTCGCCAAGCTGAGCGAGGTTCGTGCGCTGGGCTATGCGCGCGTCCATGTGGCGGATGAGCGCGACCATCATATCGTGTCCGTGTCGATGGGCGATCCGGTCCATGCCGGCATCGCCATGTCGGGCTGGATTCCCGAGGGGGCGACGGCACCGCTGGTCGAGGCCCTGCGCGAGGCGGCGCAGCACATCGGGGAGTAAGTGTTGCTTCATGTGATACAAATATGGCGTGCTATCGATTTTATTCCGCAAAATTGGCCAATTAAATCGATATAGAAGCAACAAATTTCAGATTTCGGGATTGACACGTCGCTAATTGTGCAACAATTTCCCTCTCAGAAGCACAATGCTCGCACAGGAGGGGATGAAGATGCGCAAGGTAGCAAAATGCGCGAGCCTGTTGGTACTGGCCACTACGGCCGCGTTTCCGACGATCGTAGCCGCCCAGGAAACTGCAGAGCCGCAGCCAGCCCAGGCGGCCGACAGCGCGGTCGCCGATATCGTCGTCACCGGCATTCGCCAGAGCCTGAGCAAGGGCATCGAGACCAAGCGCCAGGCTGTCACCTTCGTTGACTCGATCGTGGCCGAGGATGTCGGCAAGCTGCCCGACCAGAATATCGCGGAATCGCTCCAGCGCGTGTCGGGCGTGCAGATCCGCCGCTCGCTGGGCGATGGCACCAGCGTGTCGATCCGCGGCCTGCGTCAGAACCGGACCGAGGTGAATGGCCGGTCGCTGGTCAGCCCCTTTGGTCGTGGTCCCGGTGTGCCGGCCGATGCCGATTTCAATCCGCTGTCGCTTTATCCCGCCGAACTGATCAGCCGCCTGGAAGTCACCAAGCTGCTGTCGGCCGACCAGATTGACGGGTCGCTGGGCGGCACGGTCAACATCATCACCCGCAAGCCGCTCGACGCGCCGAACACGATGGTCGCCGGCCGGATCGAGGGCAGCTATGCCGACATGCTCGACCGCAAGGGTGTCAGCGGTTCGCTGCTCTATTCGCGCAATTTCGATGACCGGTTCGGCGTGCTGGTGAATGTGACCGCGTCCGACCGGCCGATCCAGGAAGACAGCTTCAACAGCTTCGCCGGCTTCCTGCCGCTGACCGGCGCGTTCGACCCCAATGGCGATGGCGTGGCCGACAATGATCCCAATGGCGACGGCCTGGCCGGCACCTATATTGCCGACCTCCGCTATCAGCGGCTGCGCGAACGCCGCAAGCGACTGGGCGCCAATGTCGTACTGCAATGGCGGCCGACCGACGAACTGGAGCTGTAGCTGGACACCGTCTATGCCGCCGGCAAGGCCAAGCGTCGCCGCAACTGGTTCGCCGTCGCGCTGACCAGCAATGGCGCGGACTATGTCGACTACAGCTTCTCGCCCAATGAGGTGCTGGTCGCGGGTACAGTCCGCCGGCCGCTGCAGGGCAATGACGAGCGGCTGACGATCAAGGATGACTCGCTCTCCAGCGCGCTCAACCTGCGTTATGAGAAGGGGCCGTGGACGATCAAGGCGGAGGGCAGCTATTCGGACGCCCAGCTCAATTACAACCAGACCTATGTCCGCACCCAGACGCGGGCATCCTATCTGACCTCGTTCGATTTCACCGGTGGCGGCGTGCCGCAACTGACCCTGCCGTCGGGCGTCGACCTGCTCGATCCGTCGCTCTACAATTATTCCAACTTCTTCGATAACCGCTTTGAATCCAATGCGAAGGAATATGCCGGCCGGGTTGACCTGCGCTATGCGATCGAAAGCGGCGTGCTCGACTCCTTCGAGGTCGGCGGCCGTATCGCCAAGCTCAAGACCGCGCGCAATTCGCTGCTGTCACAGCTCACCTCCTCGGTCCGCCTGACCGATCGGGATGCGGCGCTCTATGAGGTCGGCAGCTTCCCCGATCTGCTCGGTGGCAAGGCGCCCTTCGCCCAATCCTATCTGGTCGGCAATCCGTTTGGCACCGGCGCGGACTTTGCCTGCGAGGCAATATTGGGCAGTTGCACACCGCGCGTGCTGGACCCCACCGCCTCCTACAAGCTCGATGAAGTAACCAAGGCGGGCTATGTGAAGCTCAATCTGAAGGGTGACCTGGGCAGCATTCCCTTCTCCGGCAATATCGGCCTGCGTTACACCCGCACCGATCGCGATGCGGTATCCGCGCTGCGCCGCGCCGACGGGACGTTCCAGCCGGTCACTGCCTCGCCCTCCTATGAGGACTGGTTGCCGAGCGCGGTGCTGAAATTCGACCTGACCGACAAGCTGGTCGCCCGTGTCGGCGCGGCCAAGGTCGTCGGCCTGCCGGACTCGCAGGATCTGAGCCCCGGCTTGCTGCTCAACCGCATCGTCTACACCGGGACCGGCGGCAATCCGAACCTCAAACCCTTCCGCGCGGATCAGTATGACGTGTCGCTGGAATGGTATTTCCGCCAGGGCTCGGCGCTGACGGTCGGCCTTTTCTACAAGGATATCGGCTCCTTCCTGACCACCCGCTCGACCTTCGAGGATGTGCCGGGCGAGACCCAGCAATTCCTGGTCACCCGCAAGGTCAATGGCGAGGGCGGCAAGCTCAAGGGCGCGGAAGTGATGCTGCAGTTGCCGTTCAACTTCCTCGATGGCTTTGCCAGCGGCTTCGGCATCCTGGCGAATTACAGCTATATCGACAGCAGCACGCCGTTCGTGAATGCCCGCACCGGCGCTACCCTGCCGCTGGAAGGGCTGTCCAAGCATAATGCCAATCTGGTCGGCTATTATGAAAAGGACGGGTTCGGCCTGCGCGTCGCCTATAATTATCGCTCGGGCTATCTCGACAGTGTGACGGCGGGTGGCGAAGGCTCCTTCTTCAAGCCCTATGAGACGATCGACGCATCGATCCGCTATGATTTTGGCGCCTTTGGTATCTATGCCGAGGCCGGCAACCTGACCAACGAGAAGCAGATCCGCTATACCGGCGCGCCCGAAGCGATCGCCCTCTATGCCGAGCAGGGCCGCCGCTTCGCCATCGGCGCCAACTTCAAGTTCTGAGGACGGGATGACTATGCTGATCGCGGGCGATTGGGGATCGAGCAACATGCGCCTCCACCTGTGTCGGGTGGAGGAGGGGCGGCTGATCCCGGTCGAGACGGTGCGTGGCAAGGGCGCCAAGGATGTGGCCGATCATGAAACCGCCTTCCGCGCGGCGGCAGGGGACTGGATCGATCGTCATGGTCCGATGCCGGTGCTGCTGTCGGGCATGATCGGGTCGACCATCGGTTGGCGTGAGGCAGCCTATCTGCCTTGCCCGGCCGGGCCAGAGGCGATGGCCGGCGCGCTGTTGCGGTTCGAGGTGGCGGGATGCCCTATCGCGATCGTGCCGGGCCTGTCCTGTCGCAACATCTTCGGCCAGCCCGATGTGATGCGCGGCGAGGAAGTGCAATTGTTCGGCTGGCTGGCGGGCGTGACGGATGATGACACCGAACGCCTGATCTGCCTGCCGGGCACCCATGCCAAATGGGTGCGGACACAGGGACGGACGGTGCTGGATTTCGTTACCTCGATGCAGGGGGAAATGCGCGAGTTGCTGCTCGCTCATGGCCTGCTCGGGCGGTCGTTGGCAAAACCCTATGATCCGGCCGCGCCGACGGACATCGCCGCCTTCGATGTCGGTGCCGGGCTGGTGATCGAAGATCCGACGCTGGCGATCGAACATGCGCTGTTCGCGCTGCGCAGCCGCATCCTGATGGGGGAATTGACCAGCGAAACCGCGCCATCCTTCCTGTCCGGATTGATGATCGGTGCGGAGGCCCGCGACGCGGTCGCCGCCCATCGCGCGCGCGGCATGGCGGTGGAAACGATCGTCCTGGTCGGCGCGGAACTGCTGGTCGATCTCTATGGCCGGGTCTGCGATCGGCTGGGGATCGCGACCGAAAAGGCGGCGGGCGATGGCACCGCGCTGGCCGGTCTGTCGGCGATCGCCGCGCGCATGGAGGCTGCCGCCGCATGATCGAGGGGAAGGCCCGCAAGATCAGATGGGCGATCCTGGCGATGCTGTTCGCCTCGACCGTGATCAACTATCTCGACCGGCAGGCGCTCTCGATCCTGGCGACGACGGTGCAGCAAGACCTGCATATGGATGACATCGCCTATGCGCGCGTCGTCCAGGCTTTCCTGATTGCCTATACCTTCGCCTATCTGATGGCCGGCCGGGTGACCGACTGGCTGGGCACGCGCCTGTCTTTGGCGCTGTTCGTGGGCTGGTGGTCGCTGGCGAACCTGCTGACCGGCTTCGTCCGGTCGGCAGGGGAACTGGGCGCGACGCGCTTCGCGCTGGGGCTGGGCGAGGCGGGCAATTATACCGCCGGTCCCAAGGCGGTTTCGGAACATTTTCCACCCAGGGAACGCGGCATTGCGCTTGGCATCTATACGGCCGGCGCGATGATCGGCGCAACGCTGGCGCCACCGCTGATCGCCGGCATCGCGCTGCATTTCGGCTGGCGCGCGGCGTTCATCGCCACCGGCGCGGCGGGCCTTGCTTGGCTGGTCGTCTGGTTGACAATCTATCCGCGCAGCGCGCCGGAAGCCAAGGAAGAGCGGATCAGCGAAGGCACGCTGTGGGGCCGTATCCTGCGCGACCGGTCGGTCTGGCTGCTCGCCGGCGCCCGCGCGGTCGCCGATCCGGTCTGGTATTTCTACCTCTTCTGGTTCCCCAAATATCTGACCGATATCTATGGCCTGACCCTGATCGCGGTCGCCTCCATGGCGTGGATCGTCTATCTCGCGGCCGACCTTGGCAGCATTGGGGGCGGCTTCTTCTCCAGCCGGTTGATCGCGCGCGGCGTGGCGCCGGCAACCAGCCGCATCATCGTGATGGGCGCGGCCGCGCTGGTGGCGCCACTGGGCGCGATCGCGGCCAGCCATCCGGCTCTGCCGATCCTGTTCGCGCTCGCCTCTGCCGTGGCCTTCGCCCATCTGGTGTTCCAGATCAACATCAGCACGCTGATCGTCGATCTCTATCCCACCCGTATCGTCGCCACCGTGTTCGGCGTGGTGGCGGCGGGCAGCGGGCTTGGCGGCCTGCTCTCGACCCAATTGGTTGGCCAGCTTGTCGCGGGCGGCGCGTTCGAACGCAGCTTCCTGCTGATGGCGCTGCTTCATCCGATCGCCTTTCTGCTTGCCTTCCTGGCGCTGCGCAGTGCGCGCCGATCCAATGGGGAAGGCCAACTCGTCCACGCATAACAACAAGTGGGAGAGGAAGATGAAGCGTTTCTATGGACTGGCAGGGGGACTGGCCCTTGCCGGAACGGCGTCGGCCGCGCTGCTGCTGAGCGATGCGACAACGACGGGCACGGGTACGGCGGCGACCAGCGCCATCGCCAACTGGGTCAGCCTGGGCAGCCCGCTCCAGGCAACGGCGGAAGAACCCATGGCCGCTGCGCTCGCCGCCAGCATCAGCGTCGAGCGGGTACCGCGAGACGCGGATTCCTCCAACCAAGCCGCCTGGTGGGTGCCGATTGCGCTGGCCCCCGACGGCACGCTCTATGTCGCCTTCGACAGCCCGCCCGCGTCCGGCGCGGCCGGCAGCCACGAGGTCAAGATCGGCAAGCGCGACACGAGCGGCATCTGGACCTTCGCCGTGCTGCGCAATCCCGATGGCACGGTCTGGACCGAGGCGGACGATATCGGGCACAAGCAGCCGACCATCGCGGTCGACGGCGCGGGCGTGCTGCATGTCTGGGCCGACATGCACAATCTGTCGGATGGCATGCGCTATTTCCGCGCCGATGCGCCCGGTGGCATGAGCTTCACCCGCCAGACCGATATCCCCGCCACCGGCCTCTATACCTATCCGGTCGCCAAGCGGGCGCCCAATGGCGACATCTATCTGATGATCCGCAGCTATGACGCGGCAACCTATGATGGCGAGGGTGAACTATATCGCTGGGCGATGTCGGGCGGCAGCGGCGCTTGGAGCCATGTCGGCACCTTTGCCGCCGCCAATGATGCGGTCGTCTATCCCGACGACATGACATTCGGCAGCGACGGCAGCGTTCATCTGCTGTGGGAATGGGCCAAGTCGCTGCCCCGGTCGCTGCGCCATTATGGCAGCTATCTGCGCTATTCGCCGACCGGCGGCGGCTGGAGCTATGCCGATGGCACAGCAGCGACGCTGCCGGTGGGCCTCGCCAATGCCAAGCTCTTCTTCCTGCCGCTCCAGTCGGGCGAGGTCTTCACCACCGACCAGACGCTCAAGGGGTTGCAGAGCGCTAAGCTGGCGCTTGACGATTATAATCAGCCGACCATCGCCTATCGCTATCGCCCGACCGATGGCAGCGGGGACGCCAATTTCGACGTCTGGCGCGTGCGCTGGAGCGGCACCGGCTGGACCAGTCGGGAAAAAATCTTTGCCGCCAGCAACAATGTGCCCGCGGCGCTGGGCATATCGCGCACGGCGGCGCAGGTCCGCGTCTATTTCGCCACCACCGGCGAAGGGCTGCGCCAGGGGCTGAAGACATCGACGGCGTCGGGCTGGACGATTACCGACCTCGCGCCCGGCAAGGCGATAACCCGGCTTGCCACGGTGCCGCTGTCGGCCGACACCGACATCATCTATGGCGCCGCGCCGACCGATGTGAACAGCACCACCGGCAGCGTCTATCTGACGCAGGTCACGAACTGAAAGGGAGACGGGATGATCGGCAGTCGACGCGAATTTCTGGCGGCGGTGGCAAGTTCACCGTTGTTTGGCCGCTTTTCTGCGGCCACCGACGAGCCGACGCAGATCATCCCGCTCTGGCCCGACGGCGTGCCGGGCGGCAAGATACCGGCCATCACCGAAGTGGTGGACGACCAGATCGACACGCTGGGCTATCGCTATCGCGTTGGGATCCATGTGACGCGGCCGACCCTGTCTTGGTTCGCGGCGGCCAAGCCCACGGGCGCGGCGGTGCTGATCATTCCTGGCGGCGGCTATTCGCGAGTCGGCATCGATCGGGAAGGCTATGAATGTGCGCGCTGGATGGCCGACATGGGCATCCATGCCTTCGTCCTGCGCTATCGCCTGCCGGCCGATCGCTGGGCGGCGGGAGCTGATGTCGCTCTACAGGATGCGCAGCGGGCGATGCGGCTGATCCGGGCCGGGCGCAGCGGCGGCTGGACCGTCGATCCGCAGCGCGTGCTGGTGCTGGGGGGCTCCGCCGGCGGCCATCTGGCCGGCAGCCTGTGCATGCGGCCCAACGACCGCATCTATCCGATGGCGGAAAGTGCGGACCATCTGTCGGCCCGGCCGGACGGGGCGATCCTGCTCTATCCGGTAGTGACGATGGCCGGCGCCACCAATGGCGGGAGCCGAAGGTCGCTGATCGGCGACGATCCGACTGAAGCGCAAATAGCTGCCTATTCGCTGGACAAGATCGTGGCGTCGACCACGCCGCCGATGATCCTGTTCCATTCGGTCCATGACCGCACCGTACCGGTCGACCAGTCGCTGACCTTGTTCGGCGCGGTGCGCGCGGCGCAGGGGGCGATCGACATGCATTTGTTCGACGAGGGCAGTCATGGCGTCGGCCTGCGCGGCGACCCGGCCCAGCCCTTCGCCGACTGGCCGGTGATCGTGCGCAAATGGCAGGTGCGGAGCGGGCTGGTCTGAGTGTCAGGGGCTCCCGCGGAAGGGGGACATATTCTTCCAACCGATTGATCTTTTCCGTCGCATCGCGCTAAGCCCGGCCGATATTGTGGCGCCCGATCGGGTGCTGCCCGGAAAGGATGAGCATGTCCCCATATCTGAAGGCCGGCGCTGCGTTGGGCGCCTTGCTGCTGTTTCCCGTCACAGCCGCGCAGGCGCAGCAAAAGCTGACGCTGGAGCGGGTGTTCGCAAGCCCCGACCTTGCCGGCCCGCAGCCGCGTGCGCTCAAGCTCTCGCCCGACGGCAAGCTGGTGACCCTGCTCAAGCCGCGTGCCGACGAGAAGGAGCGGCTCGACCTGTGGGCGATCGACACCGCAACCGGCGCCGAACGCATGCTGGTGGATTCGAAGAAGACCGGCAGCGGCGCGGAACTGAGCGAAGCGGAAAAGATGCAGCGCGAACGCGACCGCTCGGTCGCTGGCAGCACCGGCATCACCAGCTATGACTGGTCGCCCGATGGCAAGACCATCCTGGTGCCGGTCGATGGCGATCTCTATCTCGCCGCGCTCGACGGCAAGGTCACCCGCCTCACCGACACGCCGGACGGCGAACTCAATGGGGTAGTCAGCCCCAAGGGCGGCTTCGTGTCCTTCGTGCGCGGCGGTAACCTGTTCGTGCAGCCGATGAACGGCAGCGAGAAGCAACTGACCCAGGGCGCCAGCGATACGGTCAGTTGGGGCGTGTCGGAATTCGTCGCGCAGGAGGAAATGGATCGGCGCACCGGCTATTGGTGGTCACCGACCGACGCGATGATCGCGGTCGCGCGGGTTGATGAAAGCCCGGTCGGGATTGTCACCCGCACCGCGATTGGCGGGGAGGGCACCAAGGTTTATCAGCAGCGCTATCCGGCTGCCGGCACGCCCAACGCCATCGTAGACCTTTTCGTCATGAAGGCGGACGGCTCAGGCCAGGTCCAAGTCGATCTCGGCGCGGACAAGAACGTCTATCTCGCCCGTGTCGACTGGTCGAAGGATGGCAAGACCCTCTATGTCCAGCGCGAAAGCCGGGACCAGCAGCGCCTCGACCTGCTTGCGGTCGATCCGACGACCGGCAAGGCCAAGATCGTCCTCACCGAAACGTCGAAAAGCTGGATCAACCTCAGCAACAATTTCATGCCGCTGAGTGACGGCAGTTTTCTGTGGTGGTCGGAAAAGACCGGCCATGGCCATCTCTATCATGTGCGGGGCGGCAAATGGACTGCGCTGACCAGCGGCGAATGGGAAGTACGCGATATCGTTGGTGTGGATGAGGGCAAGAGCCTGGTCTATTTCACCGGCAATCGCGAGACGCCGCTGGAGCAGCAGCTCTATGTCGCGTCGCTCGCCAAGGCCGGTCCACTCAAGGCGCTGACTGCCAAGGGCTGGTGGAACGATGCGGTGATGGATGGTGCGGCGAGCCGGATCGTCGTCTCGCGCCAGAATGCCGACCAGCCCAAGCAGGTCTATCTGGCTGATAGCAGCGGCAAGCAGTTGCAGTGGATTTCGGAAAATGCGCTGAAGGGCGATCATCCCTATGCGCCCTATCTGGCGAGCCATGCCAGGACCGTTTTCGGCACCGTCAAGGCGGCCGATGGCAGCACCCTCTACACCAAGATGCTGACCCCGCCGATGCAGCCGGGCAAGCGCTATCCCGTCTTCATGATCCATTATGGCGGTCCGGGTGCCGGGCGCCAGGTGACCAACACCTGGAGCGGCGCGCTCAACCAATATCTGGTCGACCGGGGCTGGATCGTCTTCTCGATCGACAATCGCGGCACGCCCGATCGCGGCAAGGCGTTCGAGGACCAGATCCATCGCGCCATGGGCACGGTCGAGGTCGACGATCAGTTGAAGGGCGTCGAATGGCTGAAGGCCCAGCCCTTCGTCGATCCCAAGCGGATTGCTACCTATGGCTGGTCCTATGGCGGCTATATGTCGCTCAAGCTGGCGGAAAAGGCGCCGGGCACCTTCGCCGCGATCGTCTCGGGCGCGCCGGTGACGAAATGGGAGTTTTACGACACTCATTATACCGAACGCTATCTGGGTCAGCCGCAGGACAAGCCGAGCGCCTATCCGGGGTCGGATGCGGTCGATGATGCGGTGAAGATCAAGGATCCGCTGCTGCTGATCCACGGCATGTCGGACGACAATGTCGTGTTCGATAATTCGACTGCGTTGATGGCCAGGATGCAGGGCGCGGCCGTGCCGTTCGAACTGATGGTCTATCCGGGGCAGACGCACCGCGTCGGCGGTCCCAAGATCAGCGTTCACCTCTGGACCACGATCGAGAATTTCCTGCGCGATCAAGGTGTCGATCCGGCCAAGTGAAGGCCGGGCGTGAGGAGTAAGGGATGGGTGGCGTCGGCCGTGCCGGCGCCACCTCCCACCCCGTGACTATCGCTGGCAATAGCCCTTCTTTCTGGACAAATCGCGCCACTGCGCTATGCGCCACCCCGCAATACTGCATGGAGTGGAGTGTTAAGTCATGGGTTATAAGGTCGTCGTCGTTGGTGCCACCGGTAATGTGGGCCGCGAGATGCTGACCATTCTCGCCGAACGCGAATTCCCGATTGACGAGATCGCGGCGGTTGCATCGCCCCGGTCGCAGGGCACCGAAATTGATTTCGGTGACACTGGCAAGACACTCAAATGCAAAAATATTGAACATTTCGATTTCACCGGCTGGGACATTGCCCTGTTCGCGGCCGGCTCCGGCCCGACCGCCGAATATGCGCCCAAGGCGGCGGCGGCCGGCTGCGTCGTGATCGACAATTCGTCGCTCTATCGCATGGACCCGGACGTTCCGCTGATCGTGCCCGAAGTGAACCCGGACGCGATCGATGGCTATGTGAAGAAGAACATCATCGCCAACCCCAACTGCTCGACCGCGCAGATGGTCGTGGCGCTCAAGCCCTTGCATGACGCCGCCAAGATCAAGCGCGTCGTCGTCGCCACCTACCAGTCGGTGTCGGGCGCCGGCAAGGAAGGCATGGACGAGCTGTTCGAGCAGTCGCGGAACATCTTCGTCGGCGATCCGGCCGAGCCGAAGAAGTTCACCAAGCAGATCGCCTTCAACGTGATCCCGCACATCGACGTCTTCCTGGACGATGGTTCGACCAAGGAAGAATGGAAGATGGTCGCGGAAACCAAGAAGATCCTTGATCCCAAGATCAAGCTGACCGCGACATGCGTGCGCGTGCCGGTGTTCGTCGGCCATAGCGAAGCGATCAACATCGAGTTCGAGAATGAGATTTCGGCGAAGGAAGCGCAGGACATCCTGCGTGAGGCGCCGGGCATCATGCTGGTCGATAAGCGCGAGGACGGTGGCTACATCACGCCGATCGAATGCGTCGGCGATTTCGCGACCTTCATAAGCCGCGTGCGTGAGGATTCGACCATCGAGAACGGCATCAACCTGTGGTGCGTCAGCGACAATCTGCGCAAGGGCGCGGCGCTGAACGCGGTGCAGATCGCCGAACTGCTGGGCCGTCGCCACCTCAAGAAGGGCTGAGCCCGAAGATGATCTCCGGCGCTGTCGCGGCATGGAAGGCCCTTCCTGTCGCTCAGCGCCGGATGATCGCCGCCTTGCTGGTGGCAATCGGGCTGGCCAATGTCACGCAGCCCTTTCCCGACCTTGCCCCGTTGCAGCATGGGCCGACATTGCTGCTGACGCTCACGGCGCCCTGGCTGCTGCGGCGCTGGCCGCTCTCGACCGGATCGGTCGGCTGCATCTGGCTGTTCCTGCTGCTCCACACCTTCGGCGCGCGCTGGATCTATTCCTATGTGCCCTATGATGACTGGGCTCGGATGCTCAGCGGTCATGATATTTCCAGCCTCCTCGGGCTGCAGCGCAATGCTTATGACCGGCTCGTCCATTTCGCCTTTGGGGCTTTGCTGACCGCACCGGTGGCGGAGATTGCGCGACGCAGGGGCGGCCTATGCCATGGCTGGAGCCTCGCCTTCGCCTTTGCCGCGATCGGCCTCGGCAGCGCGCTTTACGAGATATTCGAATGGCTGCTGACGGTGATCGCCGCCGGCGAGACGGCGGACTATTATAATGGCCAGCAGGGCGATGTGTGGGATCCGCAGAAGGACATGGCCGCCGCGCAGATCGGCAGCGCCCTTGCCCTGATCGCGCTCTTGCGCCGGCGCGGCGGAGATCCTATCGGCGAGGCCCCAAGCCCCGAAGGACCAGCGCAATGACCGACCTGCAGATCGAACGCCATGATATCAAGGGCCTGGACGGCCTGCCGATCGCGGTGCATGTCGTGGGACAGGGGCGCGATTTGGTGCTGATCCACGGCTATTTCTCCAACGCCTGGACCAACTGGATCCGCTACGGCCATGCCGCCAAGTTGGTGGAGGCGGGTTTCCGCCTGATCATGCCGGACCTGCGCGGTCATGGTGAAAGCGGCAAGCCGCATGACGCTGCGGACTATCCGGCCGATGCGCTGACCGACGACAATCTGGCGCTGGTCGAGCAGATGGGGCTCACTGACTATGATCTTGGCGGCTATTCGCTTGGCGCGCGTACGACCGTGCGGATGCTGGCGCGCGGCGCGACGCCGAGTCGGGTGATCCTGGCTGGCATGGGACTGCGCGGGCTCACGAAGACGCTCGACAAGGGCGGCTATTACAAGAAGGTGCTGACCAATCTGGGCACGTTCGAGCGCGGTACGTCGGAATGGATGACCGAGGCGTTCCTCAAGACCACCAAGGGCGACCCGGTGGCGATGCTGCATATCCTCAATACCTTCGTCGATACCGACGAGGCTACCATTGCCGGCTTCCAGCAGCCGACCGAGGTGATCTGCGGCGCTGACGATCAGGACAACGGCATCGCGCAGGAACTGGCCGATGCGCTGCCCAATGGCCGCTATGTCGAGATTCCGGGGAATCATATGAACGCGGTGACCCGCAAGGAACTGGGCCAGGCCATGGTCGATTTCTTGACTGCTTGACTGTCTCGCCCGCCTAATCCACCTTGGCCCCATAAGAAGACCTGAGGGGCCAAGTTCCATGAAAATCGCCATTTCGATCGCCGCGCTTGCGGCTGCCCTTGTTGCATCGCCGGTGCTGGCGCAGCAGGCGCCGACCACGCAGCAGCCGACCGCTGCCGAGGCAGAAGCCTTCCTGACCAAGGCGGAGAAGGCGCTGTTCGATCAGTCGCTGATCAGCAGCCGGGCCGCCTGGATCAACGCGACCTACATCACCGACGACACCGACGCGCTCGCATCCTATTTCGGTGCGATCGATACGACGATGCGGGTCGACTATGCGCTGGAGGCCGCCAAGTTCGCGACCGCGCTGGGCCTGAGCGAAGAGACCAGGCGCCGCCTGACGCTGCTGCGCACCGCGCTGACCTTGCCCGCGCCGACCACGCCGGGCGCCTCGCAGGAACTGAACGATCTCGCGACCAAGCTCCAGTCCACCTATGGCAAGGGCAAGGGCACGCTGAACGGCCAGCCGATCAACGGCAGCGACATTGAAGAGAAGATGGGCACGGACCGCAACCCGGACGAGCTCAAGGAAATGTGGGTGAGCTGGCACGACAATGTCGGTGCACCGATGCGCGGCGACTATGCCAAGCTGGTGACGATCGCCAACCAGGGTGCCAAGGAACTGGGCTTTGCCGATACCGGTGCGATGTGGCGGTCCAAATATGACATGCCGGCCGATGACTTCGCCAAGCTGACCGACAAGATCTGGGCCGAGGTGAAGCCGCTCTACGATGATCTGCACTGCTATACCCGGACCAAGCTCAACGAGAAATATGGCGATGCGGTCCAGTCCAAGACCGGGCCGATCCGCGCGGATCTGCTCGGCAATATGTGGGCACAGGAATGGGGCAGTATCTATGACATCGTCGCGCCCGCCGGTGCCGGTGACCTCGGCTATGACATCACCGACCTGCTGACGGCCAAGAATTACGATCCCATCAAGATGGTGAAGACGGGGGAGGGCTTCTACAGCTCGCTCGGCTTCGCGCCGCTGCCCCAGACCTTTTGGGACCGTTCGCAGATTACCAAGCCGCGCGACCGCGAAGTGATCTGCCATGCCTCCGCCTGGGATCTGGATAACAAGGACGATATCCGCATCAAGATGTGTACCAAGGTGAATGGCGATGATTTCGTCACCATCCATCATGAACTGGGCCATAATTATTATCAGCGCGCCTATAATATCCAGAAGCCGCTTTATCTGGACGGCGCAAATGACGGCTTCCACGAGGCGATCGGCGATTTCATCGCGCTGTCGATCACGCCCGACTATCTGGTGAAGATCGGCCTGCTCGATCCCGCCAAGGTGCCGGGCACCGACAAGGATCTGGGCCTGCTGCTGCGCCAGGCGATGGACAAGGTGGCCTTCCTGCCGTTCGGCCTGCTGATCGACAAATGGCGCTGGGGCGTGTTCGACGGATCGATCCCGGAATCCAAATATGAGTCGGCCTGGACCGACCTGCGCCGTCAGTATCAGGGCATCGTCCCGCCGGTGTCCCGTGACGAGACGAAGTTCGATGCTGGCGCGAAATTCCATATCCCCGGCAATACGCCCTATACCCGCTATTTCCTGGCGCGCGTGCTGCAGTTCCAATTCTATGAGGCGGCCTGCCGCCAGTCCGGCTGGAAGGGGCCGCTCCACCGCTGCTCCTTCTATGGAAACAAGGCGGTAGGCGAGAAACTTGATGCCATGTTGAAGATGGGCGCATCCAAGCCCTGGCCCGATGCGCTGCAGGCCTTCACCGGCAGCCGTGAGATGTCGGGCAAGGCGCTGGTCAATTATTTCGCGCCGCTTCAGACATGGTTGAAGACGCAGAATAAGGGCAAGTCCTGCGGCTGGTAAGTCGCCGTAAAAATTGGTAAATGGCCGGCGCATGAGCGCGCCGGCCGTTATTCTTTCCCTGCTTTTCGGTACTGCCCTGGTGATGACCATCGCCATGGGTGTTTCATGGCTGCATTTCGGCCGCCAGAGGCATGTGCTGACCTGGACAGCGTCCTATGCGGTCGCCATCCTCCAATGGATCGCCAATGCAGGTGGCTATTTCCTGCACAGCCGCTGGCTGTTCATCCTGACCGGCATCGGCCTCATTGTAAGCGCGTCGTTACTGGCGATCGGCATCCGTCAGCGTTCTGGCCGCCCCTTGCAGTTGCTGGCCTTTGCCGTCCCGGCTGTCCTGGTGAGCCTGGCAATGGCGATTGCGATCGGGCCAGTGGGTAGCCAGATCATGCAGGGGATGATCATTCCCGCCTATGTCGGTCTGCTCATGGCGGTCAGTGCGCTGTCGCTCTGGCCGCGCAACCGGTCCTTCACGCCGCCCGAACTGGCCTTCTTTGCCGCGCTGCTTGCCTTTGCCCTGGGCCAGCTGGCGTTGGCCGCATCGGCAGCCCTGATCCGCGGCCCGGAGGACGGCAAGGAACTTTATCGCGCGATCCTCGGGCTGTTCATGCCGACCGTCTATGTCGGCACGGCGGTCACGGCCGTGCTGGTGGTGGCGGGCGATCTTGCCCAGCAGCTTCGGCAGCAGATGATGCATGACCCGCTGACCAACGTCCTCAATCGACGCGGTATCGAGGAAGCGGCCGAACGGGCGATCGCCAACGCCCGGCGGCAGGGGCGACCGGTCGCGCTGGTCATCTGTGACCTGGATGGCTTCAAGGGGCTGAATGACGGCTATGGTCATATGGCGGGCGATGCAGCGCTGCGCGGCTTTGCCCATCTGCTGACCAATGCGGTGCGGCGCGGCGACGTCGTCGGCCGGCTCGGCGGTGACGAGTTCGGTTTGCTGATGGTCGACACCGGCGCAGAAGTCGCGGCCGACGCCATGGAGCGCGTGCGCGCCGAAATCAGTTGCCTGCGCCTTGGTGAAGCGCCGCACGCGCTGCTGCGGGCGAGCTTTGGCGTTACTGATTTGCGACCGGATGATCGGGAACTGGACGACCTGGTCGCGCGAGCGGATGCGGCGCTCTACACCGCGAAGCGAGAGGGCAAGAACCGGGTCACGGTATCCCGCGCCGCCGCCTGATCCGTCGGATCGGGCGACAGCGCGGACATTTCTGCCTTACCGGAAAGGCGGCTCGTTGAAGGCGCGCAGCTTGCGGCTGTGCAGCTTTGGACCTTCCTGACGCAACAGTTCGCAGGCCATCAGGCCGACACGCAGATGGCCGGCAATGGCTTCCTCATAGAAGCGGTTGGCCTGGCCGGGCAGCTTCAGTTCGCCATGGATCGGCTTGTCCGAGACGCAGAGCAAGGTGCCATAGGGGACGCGGAAGCGATAACCCTGCGCCGCGATCGTGGCGGATTCCATGTCGATGCCGACCGCGCGTGACAGGCTGAAGCGCAAGGCGGAGCTGGAATAGCGCAATTCCCAGTTGCGATCGTCGGTCGTGACGACCGTGCCGGTGCGCAGGCGGCGCTTGAAATCCTCCGGATTGCCGCCGCCCAATATCGCTTCGGCGGCGCTCGCCATCGCGACCTGAACCTCGGCGATCGCCGGCACCGGGATTTCCGGCGGCAGCATTTCGTCCAGCACATGGTCGTCGCGCAGATAGGCGTGGGCCAGCACATAGTCGCCGATCCGCTGGCTGGGGCGCAGGCCGCCGCAATGGCCAATCATCAGCCAGGCTTCCGGGCGGACCACGGCCAGATGGTCGCAGATGGTCTTGGCGTTGGACGGGCCGACACCGATGTTGACAAGGGTGATGCCGCTGCGATCCGGCGCGATCAGATGATAGGCCGGCATCTGATGCTTGCGCCAGGCGCTGTCGGCGATCATCTGGGCCGGGTCCGCCGTTTCAGGCGTCACGAAGACGCCGCCGGCACCGGACAGCGCGGTGAAGCGGCTGTCAGGACGCTGCAGTTCCTTGCACGCCCAGTCCACGAACTCGTCGACATAACGATGATAGTTGGTGAACAGGATATAGCGCTGCACATGCTCGGCCGGGGTGCCGGTATAGTGCTTCAGACGCGCCAGCGAGAAGTCGGTTCGCAGCCCGTCGAACAGGGCGAGCGGGCGGTCGCCTTCGGCATCCGGCGTGAACAGTCCGTCGGCGATCTCGTCGCCGATCTCGGCCAGTTCCGTTGCCGGGAAGTGGCGCGCCAGCTCGGTCGGCGGTGTGCCGTCGAGCGCATTGATGTCGAGCCCGTCTAGGACGTAGGGGAAGGGGATCTGCTGATCCGACAGGCCCGTTTCGACCTCCACGCCATAGTCGCGAACCAGAAGGTCGATCTGTTCGGCGAGATAATCGGCGAACATGGCGGGCCGGGTGACCGTGGTCACATAGCGGCCGGGCTTCGACAGGCGGGCGAAGGAGCGGCCCGGCGGCGGCGCCTGGCTGTCATCCTGATAGGTGACCCGCAGTTCGGGATAGCAGAAGCGCCGGTCGGCCCGCGCCTCGGGCGGCGGGATGCTTCCGTCGCGGGCATAGGCACGCATGGCCTCCCGCAGATTTTCAATGGATGTCTGATAGATGGCGTCGAGTTGCGCGACGATCGCTGTGCCGATGCTCTGTGTCATCACCTCTTGCTACCGCACTTGTGTGACGGAAGGAAGATGCCAGCGAAACAATCGCACGCCCGACCGATCCGGCCGGGCGTGCGACCCGAAAATTCAGAGCTGTTCGAGCATGAAGTCGGCCGAGGAGACCTTGAAGTCGCCCGGTGCTTCGACGTTCAGTTCCTCGACCACGCCGTCCTTGACGATCATCGAGAAGCGCTGGCCACGCTCGCCAAGGCCGAACTTGCTGCCGTCCATGGTCAGGCCCACGGCCTGCGCGAAGCTGCCATTGCCGTCTGCCAGCATCGTCACCTTGTCATCGGCGCCGGCCGACTTGCCCCACGCGCCCATGACGAAGGCGTCGTTGACGGCGGTGCAGGCGATCTCGTCGACGCCCTTGCCCTTGAGGGCATCGGCTTTTTCGATGAAGCCGGGCAGGTGCTTGGCCGAGCAGGTCGGCGTGAAGGCACCGGGCACCGAGAAAAGGGCAATGGTGCGGCCTGCGAAATATTCGTCCGAAGCAACCTGTTCGGGGCCGTTTTCGGTCATCTTCGTGAAGGTCGTGCTGGGAAGGCGATCACCCTTGGCGATGGTCATATCTTGTCTCCTGGCCTGTGGCGTCGCGGAGTTCGTTGCTCGCGCCTTCGCTGTCAAGGGTGCGGGCGCGGAATATGGCACGATGCCCCTTTGTCGCGACGGTCGCCGATTGGCATTGGCGCGTTTCTGCCTATATTCGGCAGCATGACCGATCCGCGCTTTTTTGGCGGCCGCTTCCTACTGGCATTGCCGGGCATGGAAGATGAGCGCTTTGACCATTCCGTGATTGCGCTGTGCGTGCATGACGAGGATGGGGCGCTGGGCATTTCTCTGAGCGAGGAGGTCGAGGGGGTCGGCTTGCGCGACCTGCTCCAGAGTTTCGATATCGACGCTTCGGCCATTCCTGACCAGCCTGTTCTGAAGGGCGGGCCGGTGGAGCCGCGGCGCGGCTTTGTGCTGCATTCGCTCGACTGGGCCGGGCAGGACATGGTGCAGTCCGGGCCGGACTGGGGCCTTTCCGGCTCGCTCGACATATTGAAGGCCATTGCCGAAGGGCGCGGCCCGAGCCGCTATCTTGTCGCACTGGGCTATGCGGGCTGGGGCGCGGGCCAGTTGGAACGGGAAATGGCGGGCGAAAGCTGGTTCCTGGCCGAGGGCGATGCGGCCCTGCTGTTCGACACGCCTGCGCACCGCAAATGGCGCGCCGCCTATGCCGCTGCGGGGGTCGATTCGGCCCATCTGGTGAGTGGCGGCGGGTCGGCCTGACTTTTTGATCCGTTGCGCTGTCGATTTTTGGCCGTTTCAGGGACAGAACAACAACAGCCATTGGCCGCTTGTTCTGTCATCGTAACTGAACCGTTTAGGGTAAATTCGCCTTAACCATAATGCGATAGAATACGGCAATCGGTCCCGCCCATTCTCTGTCTCTGGGGAATATGCGGGGTTATTTCATGAAGAAGATTATCTGTGCGGCGCTTGCCGCAGCGATGCCGCTCGCGCCGGCGTCGGCAGCGACCTGCTGGAAGAAGGATCATGTCGAGGCGGCGCAGGTCCGCAATTTCGAGATGATGCTGATGGTGTCGGCGCTTCGCTGCAACACGAGCGCCTATGATTTCCTGCCGGCCTATAACCAGTTCGTGCGTGAAAAGCGGACGGCCCTGGTCGAGGTTAATGACGCGCTGCGCAGCCACTTCGCGGACGTTGCAGGGCTGGAGGGCGGCCTCGACGCCTATGATGATTATGTCATCATGCTGGCGAACAGCTATGGCGCGGGTGCTGGCGGCCTCGAATGCCGGGATCTTCAGGCGATCCAGGCGGCGGCCAATGCGGTCCCGGCCAATCGGGCTGCGATTTGGAAATTGTCGGAATCTGCCGGCATCGCGCCGCGGATCGATGCGCCCCAGTGCGACATGGCGATCGCCCTCGCCAATGATCTGCTGGCCGACGAAGGCGTGAGTGGCGGCTCTGTGGGCCGATCCATCGCCATGGCCGAAGGGGCTGCACGCCTGCCGTCCGCGCAGGTTCGGGGCCCGGCCAATTAACACATAAAGAAAACTTTATATTGAGTTGCCATGCTTGGCGGCGATTGGTAAAGCCCGACCATCGCCGCCGCCTTCCTTATGCCGGCGGCCGGTCAATTTCTAATGATGGAGACAGGCTCGTGGCCACCGTACCCGCTGACAAGGCGCAGGATTATGTGATCGCCGATATCGGCCTTGCCGCCTTTGGTCGCAAGGAAATCGAGATCGCCGAAACCGAAATGCCCGGCCTGATGGCTCTGCGCGCCGAATTCGGTGCGTCGCAGCCGCTCAAGGGCGCGCGCATCACCGGCTCGCTGCACATGACGATCCAGACCGCCGTGCTGATCGAGACGCTGACCGCGCTGGGCGCGCAGGTCCGCTGGGCGACCTGCAACATCTATTCGACGCAGGACCATGCCGCCGCCGCGATCGCCGCGTCGGGCGTGCCGGTCTTCGCCGTCAAGGGTGAAAGCCTTCAGGAATATTGGGACTATGTCGAGCGCATCTTCGACTGGCACAATGACGACAGCGGCGTCTGCAACCTGATCCTCGACGATGGCGGCGACGCCACCATGTTCGCCCTGTGGGGCGCCCGCGTCGAAGCTGGCGAAGAGCTGTTCACGCCGTCGAACGAGGAAGAGGAAATCTTCTGCGCCGTGCTGAAGCGCGTTCTGGCCGAGCGTCCGGGCTTCCTGACCAAGACCGTCCAGTCGATCAAGGGCGTGTCGGAAGAAACCACCACCGGCGTTCACCGCCTGTATGAACTGTCGAAGAAGGGCAAGCTGCCCTTCCCGGCGATCAACGTCAACGACAGCGTCACCAAGTCGAAGTTCGACAACCTCTATGGTTGCAAGGAATCGCTGGTCGACGCCATCCGTCGCGGCACCGACGTCATGCTGGCCGGCAAGGTCGCCTGCGTCGCCGGCTTCGGCGACGTTGGCAAGGGTTCTGCTGCCTCGCTGCGCAATGGCGGCGCCCGCGTCCTCGTGACCGAGGTCGATCCGATCTGCGCCCTGCAGGCCGCGATGGAAGGTTATGAAGTCGTGACGATGGAAGAAGCCGCCCCGCGCGCCGACATCTTCGTTACCGCCACCGGCAACGAAGGCGTCCTGACCGTCGATCATATGCGCGCCATGAAGAATATGGCGATCGTGTCGAACATCGGTCATTTCGACAGCGAGATCGAAATCGCCGGCCTCGCCAACATGAAGTGGACCGAGATCAAGCCGCAGGTCGACGAAGTCGAGTTCCCCGATGGCAAGAAGATCATCGTCCTGTCGAAGGGCCGTCTGGTCAACCTGGGCAACGCCACCGGCCACCCGAGCTTCGTGATGTCGGCCAGCTTCACCAACCAGACGCTGGCCCAGATCGAGCTGTGGACCAAGAGCGAGACCTACGGCAACGACGTCTACGTCCTGCCCAAGCATCTGGACGAGAAGGTCGCCGCGCTGCACCTGGAAAAGCTGGGCGTGAAGCTGACCCAGCTCAGCCAGCGTCAGGCCGACTATATCGGCGTGCCGGTGGAAGGCCCGTTCAAGCCGGACCACTACCGCTACTAAAAATTGGAAAGGGGGAGGGCCATCCTCCCCCTTTTACCTTATCCGATGCTCGGACCATGCTGTGCCGGGCATTCATCATATCTGAGCGCTTTCCGCCGGCGCCAAGTTGCGTTAGGCCCGTGGCCATTGGTCTGTATGAACGATAAACAACTGGTCGCGAACGGGATGGGAATGGCGCAATGGGGTCTATGAGCCCGCTTGCCACTTTGTTGCTGGGCACGGTGATGGCCGGCTGGCTGGGGGCTGCGATATGGGCGCTGATCACGGGGCAGCGCATGCGCCGCGCGGGGATGCAGGCGCAGGGCAAGCTTGATCGGCTGACGACGCTGCTGGCGTCGGCGCCGGCTGCGCCCGTCATCATTCATCCTGACGGCCGGATGGAGGCCGCCGACCGGCTGGGCAAATGGCTGGGCCGGGACCGCGTGCCGACCTTCGTGTCCGAACTGACGGCGCCCGATGGTGGGCTTGAGCCGGCCGATGCCGCCGCATTGGGGCGCGAGATCGGCGCCGCACAGAAAGCGGGCAAGAGTTTTTCGCTGCCGATCCGGGGCAGCGGTTCGTCGCGCACGCTGCTGGTTCGCGGTGCGCCCGCCGGGCCGGCGCTGGCCGCCAATGGCGGTGTCGTGCTGTGGATCTTCGACGCGACCGACAGCCAGGCGGAAATCCAGGCGCTGAGCGCGACCGTCGGGCAATTGCGCGAGGCGCTGGAGGCGCTCGCCGGACTGGTCGAGGCCGCGCCCTTCCCGATGTGGCACCGCACGCCCGACCTGCGGCTGAGCCTGGTCAACAGCGCCTATGTCCGCGCCGTCGACGGCGCCGGTGCCCATGACGTGATCATGAACGGCACCGAACTGGTCGAGAATGTGAACGGCTTCAGCCCGCAGGACGCCGCGGCACAGGCGCTCGACGAAGGCAATTCGCTTGCCCGTATCGTTCCGGCAACGATCGATGGCGAACGGCGGACGATGCGCGTCGTCGACGTGCCGCTGGGCGCGGCCGGGGTGGCAGGTTTCGCGATGGACCAGCATGAGCTGGAACAGGCGCGGGTCGAGCATCGTCGGCTGGAAGCGGCGCAGCGCGATCTGCTCGATCGTCTGTCGGCTGGTGTTGCGCGCTTTGGTCCCGACCGGGCGCTGCGCTTCTGGAACCAGCCCTTCATCAGCCTGTTCGGCCTGAAGCAGGAAGCGCTGACCGATGCTCCGCTGTTCGAGCGCGTGCTGGATCAGATGCGCGATGCCCGCCGCCTGCCGGAAAATCGCGACTTTCCGGCCTGGCGCGCGGAGCGGCGCGACTGGTTCCTGTCGCCGGATCCGCTGGAGGAAAACTGGCTGCTGGTCGATGGCACGCATTTGCGCGTCTATGCCCAGCCGCTGCCCGATGGTGGCCTGTTGCTGATTTTCGAGGATCGGACCGAACAGGTGCAATTGTCGAGCGCGCGCGACACGCTGCTGCGGGTGCGGACAGCGACCTTCGACAATCTGTTCGAGGCGATCGGCGTCTTCTCGTCGGATGGGCGCCTGCATCTGTGGAACAGCCGTTTCCGCACCATCTGGGACATTAGTGAAGAGGCGCTGGGCAAGCATCCCCGCATCGACGAGTTGATGCGTGCCGTGCAAAGCCGCCTTGCCAAGCCGCAGCAGAGCAATCTGGTGCGCGAACTGGTCCGCGCGGCGACGGTCGAGCGCAAACAGCGTGTCGGCCATGTCGGCTTTGCCGACGGGCGTATCTTCGAATTTGCCGCCATTCCGCTGCCGGACGGCAATGCGCTGTTCACCATGCTGGATGTCACCGACAGCCGGCGGGTCGAGCAGATGCTGCGCGACCGCAACGAGGCGCTGGAACAGGCCGACAAGGTGAAGACCGCCTTCGTCACGAACATGAGCTATGAGTTGCGCACGCCGCTGACGACCATCGCTGGCTTTGCCGAGATGATGAGCGCGGGCTATGCCGGCGAACTCAGCGACAGCGCGGTCGAGTATGTGAACGGTATCCTGCAGAGCACCGGGCGCCTGTCGATGCTGATCGATAATGTGCTCGACCTGACCCAGGGCGAGGCCGGCACCTTGCCGATCGAGCGCAGCGAGGTCGATCTGGCGGCGCTGGTGCGCGCCAGCGTTGCGCGCATCGACGCCGAGGCGAAGGCCAAGGGGATCGATCTTGCCGTCACCCTGCAGGATACGCTGGGGGTGATCCAGGGCGATGCGCGGCGGATCGGCCAGGCGGTCGATCATCTTCTGGAAAATGCGGTGCGCTATTGCGGCGCGGGCGCACGGGTGCTGTTGCATGGCGATGGCGGCCCCGATCTCGCCCGCCTGGTCGTGTCGGACAATGGCCCCGGTATCGATGCCACCCGGCAAGCCACGATCTTCGATGCGATCAGCCGCGCCGAGCAGAACCGCAAGGGCGCGCGCGCGACGATCGGCCTGCCGCTGGTCAAGCAGTTGGCACAGGCCCATGGCGGCACGTTCGAGCTGGTATCGGAGCCCGGTCAGGGAACGATGGTGGTGATCGAGCTGCCCCGTGGCTGAACTGGATATGATCCTGGAGGGCGAGGGCGCCCAGCTCGATCTGGGCCGACGACTGGCGGGCCATGTCCGCATCGGTGACGTCATCGCGCTGGAAGGCGGACTGGGTGCCGGAAAGACGACGCTAGCGCGCGGCCTGCTGGAGGGGCTTGGCCTGGAAGGGGAGGCGCCCAGCCCCAGCTTCGCGATCGTCCAGCCCTATGACATTCCCGATGTCCGCCTGCCGGTCGCCCATGTCGATCTCTACCGGCTTGATGATGCGGAGGAAGCGGCCGAGCTGGCGCTGGACGAATATCTGCAGGACAGCCTGCTGATCATCGAATGGCCCGACAGGCTGGGCGATGGGCTCTGGTCGCACGCCCTGTTTCTGACCATCATGATCGAGCCGGATGGCGCACGGCGCTTGACAGCGCGCGTGCCCGACGCTTGGACGGATCGATGGTCACAGATATGATCCCCCCCGCAACCGCACCCGCTTTCCTCACGCAGGCGGGCTGGGATGGCGCCGCCATCGTTCCGCTCGCCGGCGATGCGTCTTTCCGTCGCTATTTCCGCGTGGTCGACGGCGGTCGCCGCGCCGTGCTGATGGACGCGCCGCCGCCGCATGAAGATCCGCGTCCGTTCATCGCGATTGCTCAGCATCTGCTGGGTCAGGGCTTTGCCGCGCCGGCGATCCTGGCGCAGGATCTGACGCAGGGCCTCGTCCTGATCGAGGATTTCGGTGACGAGCGCCTGAAGGAGCATGTCGAGGAGGATCCGGCGGGCGAACTGGCGGTCTATCGCCGCGCGATCGATCTGCTGGCCGACCTGCACAAGCTGCCCGCAGCGGATGTCCCGCCCTACGACCGCGCGGTCTATCAACGCGAAGTTGGCCTGCTGACCGAATGGTATTGCCCGGCGCTGGCGCTGGACGTCGATGCCGACGCCTATCATGCGGCCTGGGACGCGGTGCTGCCGATCGCAGAGCAGTCGGCAAGCCCGGTCGTCACCGTACTGCGCGACTATCATGCCGAAAATATCATGCTGATCGACCGCCCCGAAGTGCGCGGCCTTGGCCTGCTCGATTTTCAGGACGCGCTGGCCGGCCACCCGGCCTATGATCTCGTTTCGCTGCTGCAGGACGCCCGGCGCGACGTGTCGCCGGAATTGGAGCTGGCAATGCTGGCCCATTATCATGCGGTCGCCAATCCGCCGGCCGATTTCGACGCCGCCTATGCGGTGCTGGGCGCCCAGCGCAACGCGAAGATCATCGGCATCTTCACCCGCCTGTGGAAGCGTGACCACAAGCCGCGCTATCTGTCCTACCTGCCGCGCATGTGGGGGCTGCTGGAGCGCGACCTGGCCCATCCGGCGCTGGCGCCGGTCAATGCCTGGTTCGACGCCAATATCCCTACCGACAAGCGTCATCATGCGCTCGCGGAGTTTGCCCAGGCATGATCGATACCGCCATGCTCATGGCAGCAGGACTCGGCAAGCGGATGCGCCCGCTGACGGCGACCCGTCCCAAGCCGCTGGTGAAGGTCGCCGGCAAGGCGCTGATGGACCATGCGCTCGATCGCCTGGCGGCCGGTGGCATCAAGACCGTGGTCGTCAACGTCCATTATCTCGCCGATACGGTCGAGGCGCATCTCAAAACGCGCAAGGACATGGACTTCCGCATTTCCGACGAGCGGGCCAAGCTGCTGGAGACGGGCGGTGGATTGATCCACGCCAGGCCACTGCTCGGCGACAAGCCGTTCATCTGCGCCAATAGCGACAATCTCTGGATCGACGGGCCGGCCGAGACGCTGGGCATGATGCAGCGGCTATGGGATTCCGAACGGATGGATGCGCTGCTGCTGCTGGTGCCGCTGGCGCGGGCCAATTGCCATAGCGGACCGGGCGATTTCCATATGGATGCCAATGGCCGTCTGACCCGGCGCAAGATCGCCCATGTCGCGCCGTTCGTCTTCACCGGCGTTCAGATCCTGTCGCCCCGCCTGCTGGTCGATCCGCCGGCGGATGTCTTTTCGACCAATATCTTCTGGAACCGCGCGATCGCGGCCGGACGCCTCTATGGCGCGGTGCATCAGGGGCTGTGGTTTGACGTGGGCACGCCGCAGGCCATTCCCGTCGTGGAGTCGATGATCGCCCATGGGTGATCGGGCCAAGCCGGCGCTGTACACCATCCCGGCGCATCGCGCCTTCGCCGACGCGCTGGTCGCCGGCATCTTGGCGCAGCAGGGAAGCGATCCCGTCCGTCTGGCGCAGGGCATGATCCTGCTGCCCAGCAATCGCGCCGTCCGGGCCGTGAGCGACGCCTTTGTCCGCCGGGCCGAAGGCGGCCTGCTGCTGCCCCGCCTGGTTGCGCTGGGCGATCCGGAACTGGGCGAGGAAGTGGGCGGTGCGCTCGATCCGCTGTGGGAGGGCGATGCGGTTCCCGCCGCCATCCCGCCGATGCGGCGGCAGATGATCCTGGCGCGTATGGTGCAGGATGCGGGCGGCGCGGCCGATGCCGGCCAGGCGCTGCAACTGGGACAGGCGCTCGGCGCCGTGCTCGACCAGATGCAGGTGGAGCGGGTGCCGCTCGATGCGCTGTCGAAGCTCGACCTGATCGAGGGGCTGTCGAGCCATTGGGAAAAATCGCTCGACCTCTTCTCCATCCTGATTGCGCGTTGGCCGGCCGAGCTGGCGCGGCTGGGCTTCATCGACCTTGCGGATCGGCGCAACCGGTTGTTCGATCGGGTTGCCGCGCGCTGGGCGGAGGCTCCACCGCCGGGCTTCATCGTCGCGGCCGGCATCAGCGCAACTGCGCCGGCGATCGCCGGGCTGCTGCGGCGGATCGCCGAACTGCCCAATGGACAGGTGGTGTTCGCCGGCCTCGACCAGAATTTGGACGAGGACGCCTGGGCCGCGATCGGTCCGTTCCCGCCCGATCCCGTCACCGGCCGCAGCGCTGCGGGACATGAGACCCATCCCCAATATGCCTTGAAGCGCCTGCTCGACCGGATGAGCGCCAGCCGCGAGGATGTCGCCCAGTGGCGCTGGGGCAGCGAACATGATGCCCGCGCCGTGCGCGGCCGCAATATTTCCAACGCGATGCTGCCGCCGCGCCTGACCAGTCGTTGGCGCGACCTCAAGACCGCCGACCGCTCGCTCGCCGGGGTCGAAGCGCTGGAGGTGGCGACGCCCGGTGAAGAGGCGCAGGCCATCGCCATCGCATTGCGCGAAGCGCTGGAGACGCCCGAGCGCACCGCCGCGCTGGTGACGCCCGATCGGCAACTGGCCGTGCGCGTTTCCGCGCATCTGCGGCGCTGGGGCATAGAGGCCGACGACTCCGCCGGTCAGCCGCTCTCCCGTCTGCCGCCCGGTACCTTGCTGATCGCCATGGCGGAGGCGGCGGCCGAGCGTTTTGCGCCGGTCGCGCTGCTGACCCTGCTCAAGCATCCGCTGGTGATGCGCGGCGAAATGCGTCTCCCCTGGCTGGAGGGCGTGCGCCAGCTCGACCTGCTGCTGCGGGGGCCGCGGCCGCAGGCGGGGCTGCGGGGCATCGACCTGCTGCTGGATCCGCGCGAGGGCGAGGACCGACAGAAGGATTTGCGTGCGCAGGCCCGCGCCTGGTGGCCATGGGCGCGCGATCTGCTCGAACCGCTGGAGGCCGCCTTCGCGCTCGCGCCCGATCTGGCCGGGCAATTGGCGGCGGTGCGCGAACAGGCCGGGGCGCTGACCAATGACGCGCTCTGGGCCGGGCATCAGGGTCATGCCGCCGCCGACCTGTTCGCCGAGATGGAGGCGGCCGCCATCGAAGGTCCGCGCCAGGCCGATATCCGGTCGTTGCCGGCACTGCTCGACCATATGCTGGGCGTCGTGTCGGTGCGCCCGCCACAGGGCGGCCATCCGCGCATCGCCATATTGGGACTGGTCGAGGCGCAGCTGGTGCAGGCGGACCTGATGATCCTGGGCGGCCTCAACGAAGGCAGCTGGCCGGGTCTGCCGTCGCCCGACCCCTGGCTGGCGCCGCGCATTCGCCGTGAACTGGGTCTGCCGGGCCTGGAAACCCGGATCGGCCTTGCCGCGCATGATTTTGCGAGCGCGCTCGGCGCCCCGTATGTCCTGATCACTCGTGCCCGGCGCGGCAGCGGTGGGCCGGCGATCGCTTCGCGCTTCTGGCTGCGGCTGAAGGCGATGGCCGGGCCGCAATGGAAGACCGCCGATCGCTATCGCCTGCTGGCGGACGCGCTGGACCTGCCACCCAGCCACCGGCCGTCCGCGCGTCCCGCGCCGGTGCCCCCTCTCGCCGCCCGGCCGACCCGCATTCCGGTTACCGATGTTGACCGGCTGAAGGCCGATCCCTTCGCCTTCTATGCCCGACGCATCCTGAAGCTCAATCGGCTCGACCCGGTTGATGCCGATGCCGGACCGGCCTGGCGCGGCACCGTCGTGCATGAGATATTGGAGCATTGGGCGCAGGGTGGCAGCCGCGATCCGGCCGATCTGGAGGCGCGCGCCCGCGCCATGTTCGCCCGGCCCGATGTTCATCCGCTGCTCCGCGCCCTGTGGCAGCCGCGCCTGATCGAGGCGATCCGCTGGATCGCGGCCGAAGTGGCGAAGGATCAGGCCGCTGGTCGCCATATCCTGGCGGTGGAGACCGAGGGCAAGGCGGAGATTGCCGGCGTGCTGCTCACCGGCAAGGCAGACCGGATCGACCGGATGCCCGACGGCAGCATCGGCATCGTCGATTACAAGACCGGCAAGCCGCCCAGCGCGCGACAGGTGCGTGGCGGTTATGCGCTGCAATTGGGCCTGCTCGGCCTGATCGCGGAGTCCGCCGATGGCGCCTTTCCCGGCGTTGCCGGCGCGCGGGTCGCGGGGAGTTTCGAATATTGGTCGCTGGCCAAGAAGGGCGACGCCTTTGGCTACCGCGAGAGCCCGGTCGATCCGGTGGGTAAGCGCGACAAGATCGTCACCGCCGATTTCACCGCCTTCGTCTATGACCAGTTCCGCGACGCGGCCGAAACCTGGCTGACCGGCACCGCGCCCTTCGCCGCGCAGGTCAATCCGGAAGTGGCCAATTATGGCGATTATGACCAGCTGATGCGGCTGGAGGAATGGTATGGGCGCGACGATGGCTAAAGGCTCCAGCCCGCTGCAACCGCTAGCCGGCGCGCAGGCGCTGGCCGCTGCGCCCGATGCCCATGTCTGGCTGTCGGCGTCCGCCGGCACTGGCAAGACCCATGTGCTGACCGCGCGCGTCTTCCGCCTGCTGCTCCAGGGCGTGCGGCCGGAAAATATCTTGTGCCTGACCTTTACCAAGGCGGGCGCGGCGGAGATGGCCGACCGTATCCATGACCGGCTCGCCACCTGGGTGCAGGCCGAGGAACGCGACCTGTTCAACGATCTGGAGGCACTCGGCGAAGAGAGCGGGCCGGAAGCGCGCGATCGCGCCCGGCGCCTGTTCGCCGAAGTGCTGGAATCGACCGGCGGCGGCCTGCGCATCCAGACCATTCATGGTTTCTGCCAGCAATTGCTCGCCTCCTTCCCGCTGGAGGCGGACCTCGCCCCCGGCTTCCGCCCGCTCGACGCGCGCGAACAGGGTGTGCTGGCCCGCCAGACGCTGGCCGACATGGTTATCCGCGCCGAGGAACTGGGCGATGCCGAACTGATCGATGCCTTGCAGGCTTTGAGCCTGCGACTGGGAGAGGGGGCGGCCGAGACTTTCCTGCTGCGCTGTGCCGCCCGCCTTTCTGCGCTGGCAGAACTACCCGGCGATATCGGTCCCTGGCTGGCGCGCGAACTGGGCTTGCCCGAAGGCGATATCGACGCCTGGCTGGCGGACCAGTGCAGCGATGCCATGTTCGACATGCGTAGTCTGGCCTGGGTGGCGCAGGCCAATGCCGACTGGGGCACCGGCCGGGCCCTGGAGCGCTGCGACCGGATCGCCGCCTGGCGCGGACGCGATCCCGCAGCCCGCGCTGCGACCCTGACCGACCTGCATAGCGCCTGGGCCAAGGCGGACGGCGACATCCTCTCCGCCAAGGGCTGGGTGCCGCCGATCGACGGCTATGGCGAGGCGACGGCGCGGCTCCATGCCCGCTGCGCCGAACTGATCGGGGTCAAGCTGCAGGCCGATTATGCCGCGCTGCTGGCCCGCGCGCTCCATGCCGGGCGTGCCTATGCCCGTGCCTATGATGAAGCCAAGCGGCTCGCCGGCGCGGTCGATTTCGACGATCTGATTGAACGGGCGTCTGGGCTACTGCAACAGGACGGGATTGCCGAATGGATCCGCTACAAGCTGGATCAACGGATCGACCATATCCTTGTCGATGAAGCGCAGGACACGAACATCCGGCAATGGCGGATCGTGCAGGCCTTGACCGAAGAGTTTTTCACCGATGAGTGGGAACCGGAGGCAAAGGTTCGGACGCTATTCACTGTCGGCGACTTCAAGCAGGCTATCTTCGGATTTCAGGGCACCAGTCCCAAGGCATTCTCCGATGCACAGTTGGTGTTTGGTCATTATGCCAAGCAAGCCAAGCAATCTTTCCATGACCTGTCGCTGGATCGCAGCTTCCGTTCGACCCCGCCGGTGCTCGACCTGGTCGACCGGACGATCGCCACCTTGCGGGCGCAATCGCTGGGCCTTGCCGAGGGCGAAGTCCGCCATATCAGCGCCAATCGCCATCCCGGCGACGTGCTGCTGTGGAAGCCGACGATCGCGGGCCTGGCCGACGAGGTCGAGGGCGAGGAAGATTGGGTCGCCGATCAGGAACGGGAACTGGCCGGCAAGATTGCGCGCCAGATCCGGCAATGGATCGACGACAAGATGATGCTGGAGGCGCGTGGGCGCCCGGTCCGCCCTGGCGACATCATGATCCTGGTCCGCCGCCGCAGCGAACTTGCGCGCCTGATCGTCGCGCGCCTCTATGAGGAAAAGGTCGCGGTTGCCGGCATCGACCGCCTGCGCCTCAATGCGCCGCTGGCGGTGCGCGACCTGCTGGCCGCGCTGCGCTTTGCGACGCAGCCCGACGATGACCTGAACCTTGCCGCCCTGCTGGTGTCGCCGCTGATCGGCTGGACCCAGAACGAACTGATGGAGCGGGCCATCGGGCGCAAGGGTGGTCTCTGGCGCCATCTGCTCCAGCGGCTGGACGACGCGCAATTGCTGCCGCTGCGCCAATTGCTTGGGCAGGCGGATTTCACCACCCCCTATCGCTATCTGGAGGCGATCCTGTCCGGCCCGATGGACGGGCGCCGCCGGCTGATCGAGCGGCTGGGCGCGGAAGCGGCCGACCCGATCGAGGAATTGCTGAACGCCGCGCTGGGCTTCGAGGCGGACGACCATCCCTCGCTCCAGCGCTTCATCGACTGGTTCGATCGCGGCGAAGTCGAAATCGTCCGCGACGCGGCGGCGCAGGGCGATGCGCTGCGGTTGCTGACCGTGCATGGCGCCAAGGGGCTGCAGGCGCCGATCGTCATTCTCGCCGATGCCTGTCTTGATCCCGACGCCGGCAACCGCATGGATTCGCTCGAATGGAATGGCCTGCCGATCCTGGCCCCGCGCAAGGGCGAGCGACTAGGACCGATCGGCGAGGTCGCGGCCGATGCCGCGGCAATCGAGCGGGAGGAGCATTGGCGCCTTCTCTATGTCGCCCTGACCCGCGCCGAGGAGAAACTGATCGTCGCCGGATCGCTCGGGCCAAGGGCGAAGGGTGAGGTCAAGCCGCAAAGCTGGTATGGCGCGGTCGATGCGGCGATGGTCGACATGGGCTGCGACTGGGAAGCCGATCCCCTCTGGGGTGCCCGCCGCCGCTGGCGCGGGACCGAGGTACTGACGCCCAAGGCGGCACAGCCGGAAAGCGCCGAAGACAAGCCGGTAGTGGTCGAGCCGGACTGGCTGCGCGCGCAGGCGCCGGCGGAACAGCGTCCACCCCGGCCACTGGCGCCCTCCGCGCCGGTCGAGGATGACGTGCCCAATCCGCCGCCCACCGCCGCGATGCGCCAGGCAGCCGAGCGCGGTCGCTGGCTCCATGCCCTGTTCCAGCGCCTGCCCGACCTGCCGGCCGAGCGGCGTCGCGAGGGGGCGGGACGCTGGCTGGAGCAGCAGGGGGCAGGGGATGCCACTCTGCGCCGGGATGTGATCGATCATGCGCTGCGGGTGATCGAGGATCCACATTTCGCCGCCCTGTTCGCGCCGGGCGCGCTGGCCGAAGCGCCGATCGCCGCGGTGGTCGGCGAAGCGGTGATTGCCGGCACGGTTGACCGGCTGCGGGTCGAGGCGGACCGGGTCCAACTGGTCGATTTCAAGACCGGACGGATGACGCCGCGCGATGCGGAGGAGGTGCCGGTCGCCCATGTCCGGCAGATGGCGGCCTATGTCGCGGCGCTGGAAGTGATCTTCCCCGGCCGCACGGTGGAGGCGGCCTTGCTCTATACCAGCGCGGGGCGGCTCATCGCGCTGCCGACGGCGCAATTGGCGCCCTACAAGCCGGGCTTTTCGCCCACGCAGCAATATTTGCTGCTGTGACCCGTTGAGCCACGGGCGCAGCCATCCTAGATATCGACCAACTTAAGGAGTTTGCAGTTATGGCCACCAAGGCAGTTACCGATGTCAGCTTCAAGCAGGACGTAATCGACGCCGACAAGCCCGTGCTTGTCGACTTCTGGGCCGAATGGTGTGGCCCGTGCAAGATGATCGGCCCGGCTCTGGAAGAGATTAGCGAGGAGCTGGCCGACAAGGTCACGATCGCCAAGATCAATATCGACGAAAATCCCGATGCGCCGGGCCAGTATGGCGTGCGCGGCATCCCGACGATGATCCTGTTCAAGAATGGCGAAGTCGCCGCGACCAAGGTCGGCGCCGCGCCCAAGAGCGCGCTCAAGGGCTGGATCGAAAGCGTCCTCTAAGTCGCTGGTAAATCTAAAAAAGGGACGGCAGCCGGGCTGCCGTCCCTTTTTATTAGCTGAGCGGGATCATTACCAGTTCGGCATAGGCCGGCTTTTCGCGCAGCCGATCATACCAGGCGCGCAGATGCGGCAGGTCGGGCCGCGGCATGTCGAGCGTGAAATAGGTGTGGGCGTAGACGCCCATTGGCACATCCGCGACACCGAAATTGACACCCGAAAGCCATGCTTGATCGGCCAGCGCCCGGTCGAGGATCGCCATCGCCGCGCCCGACGCCTGCGCCGACTTCTCGATGACCTGTAAATTTCGCTGTCCATCTTGGCGTCGCACCAACTGGATGAAGGCGTCGCGCTGGGCGTCGGCAAAGCTGAATTGCCAGTCCATCCATTTGTCGCCCTGCGCCCGCAGCGCCGGGTCGGTGGGATAGATCTCCTCCGGCGCGTAGCGATGGGCGAGATAGCGCAGGATCGCGTTGGACTCCCACAGTATGACATCGCCATCCTCGATCGTCGGGATCAGGCGATTGGGGTTCATCGCCAGATAGGCGTCGGACATGCCATGTTCCATGCCGACATCATGGCGGACGAAGGGCAGGCCGATTTCCTGCGCGAACCAGGCGACCTTCTTCACATTATGCGAATTGAGGCGGCCCCAGATCGTCAGCATGTTCGGTCTTCCTTCGGTCAGGCGTAATAGGTTTTGGCCGCCAGATCCCACAGGCGCGGGGAGGATGCGCCCATCAGGCCCCGACGCTGTTCACCGACCCGATAGGTGCTGCCGTCGAGCCGTTGGCAGCAGCCCCCCGCCTCATTGACGAATAGGGTGCCGGCCGCATGATCCCACGGCAGGACGCGCGCGAAGATCGACACGTCATTCTGCCCCAGCACCAGCCGGGGATATTGCTCGGCGGCGCAGCGGGGAATGTCCACCATGGTGAAAATGGCCTGCGACTTGCGCTCCATCTCGGCCCGTTCCTCCGCCTCCATGAAGATGGTGGAAATGGCAGCAATCGGCAGATCGCCGCTACTTTCCTTCGCCATTATCCGTTCGCCATCGACATGGCTGCCGCCGCCCAGGGTCGCATGACACAACCGTCCGGTCAGCGGATCGAGGATCCAGCCGGCCAAAGTGGCGCCATTGTCGGCCAGCGCAATCATGATGCCGAAGGGCGGCTTGCCCGATGCGAAATTGCCCGTGCCGTCGATCGGGTCGATAATCCAGTTGAGGCCGTCGCCGGCGCGGTCGAGGATCGACGGGTCTGCGGCGCAGGCTTCCTCGCCGATGACCCCGGCTTCGGGCAGGATCGAGGCCAGTCCTTCGGCCAGCCGGATCTCGCTTTCCTTGTCGGCGATGGTGACGAAGTCGTTCGCCGCCTTCTCGCTAATCTCTTCCGCCGCCAGATTCTGGTAGCGGGGCATGACGATGTCGCGCCCGACCTGCCGCATCAGCGCGACGACGGGATCATGCAGTTCCACCATCATGCGCCGGTCCCCTTAGCTGCGATAGTCCGCGTTGATCGAAATATAGCCGTGGGTCAGGTCGCAGGTCCACACCGTGGCGCGGCCTTCGCCCAGGCCGATATCGACGCCGATGACGATATCCTGCCCCTTGAGATGGGCAGCAACCGGCGCCTCGTCATAGCCGTCGAGCGCCAGGCCGCCGGCCGCCACCTGGGTCGCGCCGAAACGGATGGCGAGCTTGTCGCGCTCGGCCGGTTCGCCCGCCTTGCCGACGGCCATGACGACGCGGCCCCAATTGGCGTCCTCGCCGGCGATCGCGGTCTTCACCAACGGGGAGTTGGCGATGGAGAGGGCAATGCGGTGGGCGCTGGCATCGCTCTCCGCACCCTCGACTGTGATCTCGATGAACTTGCTGGCACCTTCGCCGTCGCGCACGACCAGATGGGCGAGTTGGCGGCACAGGTCGGACAGCGCCGCAGCAAAGGCATCCGCACCGGCATCGTCCATCGATGCGAGCGGCGCATTGCCGGCCTTGCCGGTGGCGAAGGCCAGCACCGTGTCGCTGGTCGAGGTGTCGCTGTCGACGGTGATGCAGGAAAAGGTCCGCTTGTTGGCGGCCGAGAGCATCTGTTGCAGCAGTGCCGGATCGATCGCGGCGTCGGTAAAGATATAGCCCAGCATCGTCGCCATGTCGGGCGCGATCATGCCCGACCCCTTGATGATGCCGACCAGGTCGACGCGGGTGTCGCCGATCATCGCCGAGACATGGGCGCCCTTGGCATAGGTGTCGGTGGTGCCGATCGTGTTCGCCGCATCCTCCCAGCCGCAGGGCGCGGTAGTGAAGGCTGCTTCCAGACCCGCCTCGGCCTTGTCTATGGGCAGCGGCACGCCGATGACGCCGGTCGAAGAGACGAAGATATCGGACGGCTGGCACGACAAGTGATTAGCGACCTTGGCGGCGATCGCTTCTACCGCCGCGCGGCCACGATGGCCGGTAAAGGCGTTGGCGTTGCCGGCATTGACGACGACGGCGCGCGCCTGGCCCATCGGGATGGCGTCGCGGCACCATTCGACCTCAGGCGAGGGGCATTTGCTCTGCGTCGTCACGCCTGCGACCGCCGTGCCCGCATCCAGCTCGACATAGGTAAGGTCGCACCGGTCCCAATTCTTGTATCGCGCCTTGGCGACACGCAACGTCACGCCAGCAATGGCGGGAAGGGCGGGGAAGGCGGCGGGGGCGAGGGGGGAACGGTCGGTCATGGGGCGCGGCATGAGCGAAATCCCCCTTTGCGTCAATGGCTCGATCGGGCGCTAGTCCCGCAGATAGAGGCGCCCGACGCCATCGGGCATCGGGACCATGCGATAGCCATGGCCACGGGCATAATTGTCCAGGCTGTCGTCGGGCCGCAGCGGCAATTTCCGTGTGCCATGTTCATAGCCGGTAAGGATCGCCGCCGGCATGGCGCGATCCAAGCCTGGCAGGGTGGCAGGCGTCAGCGCATGGAGCCGGCGCGCCTGCTCGGGGCGGAGCGTCCAGCCGGTGCGATAGACGAACGGGCCGGTTGCAAGGCGCGGATCGAGCGCCAGGCCGCTGTCGATTGCGAGATGCGGGGAGAGGGTGAGGATATCGGCGCCGCCCGCGGCGCGCACCGTCCTGCCCAGCCAATCGGCATTGGCCTGCACGGCCAGCAGCGGCGATCCGGCACGGGCGGCCGTTACCAGATCCCGGATCGAGGGAATGAGACCGGGGATCGCTGCCAGGCAGAGCAGCGCCAGCATCGCCTTGCGCCGCAGCGGCCGCCAGTGACGGGCATCGTCGAACAGATAGCCGAGGGCGAGGGCAAGCGGCGGCAGCAACGGCATCAGATATTGCAATTGCGTCGGGGTCGGCAGCGCGGCGCCGATCAGGGCGCCGGCGGTCATCCATATCGCCAGCCGGCGCCCGGATGAGCGCATGCGGCCACGGGTCGCGATCCAGTTGGCGATGAGCAGCAGCAAGGCGACAAGGGCAGGGCCCTTCCAGAGATATTTGAGAAGGTCGCGCAGCTTTTCGGCCGTCGCCAGCTCCTGCGCGGCGCCGTTGGCGGCATACCAGGCGTGGGGCGCGGTCATGCCATAGGTCAGGACGCCGTAGAGAAAGCCGTCTGGCCCCGATGCCCAGGCGATGGCCATGGGCGCCATGCCCAGCAGCGCGCCGAGCGACAGGCACAGGGTCGCGCGAATAGCCGGCCGGCAGCCGCTGGCGATGACGAACAGGCCCACGGTCGCGCCGAGCGGAGCGAAATTGAGCTTTGTCGCGATCGCAAGGCCATAGAGGATGCCGGCCCCAAGCCAGTGGCGGTCCGAGCGATGACGCAGGCCAAGCAAGGTCAGCAGCATTGCGGCGGAGGCCAGCAGGGTTGCCAGCATATCGTTGCGGACCACGGAGCCGCTGAACTGGAACGCGGCTGTTGCCGCCATCAGTGGCATGGCCAGGGTAGCGCTGGAGCGCGATATGCCTGCCGCACGCTGGGCCGCCCAGATGAGCGCAAGCGTCGCGAGCGCCATGACGGCGGTGGCAAGGCGCATCGCCAGTACCATATGGCCCGATGCGATCAGGCTCAGCGGTGCCAGCCCCCAGGCGTGCAGCGGCGGCTGAAGATAAAGAAAATCGCGAAACATGACCGCATGCCCGCTGAAATAGGCACCGGCGACATATTGGCTTTCGTCATGATCGAAGGGCGCCGCAATCGCGGCGATCAGGAACCAGCCGATCAATGCGCTGACCAGCAGCGCCGCCAGAGGCAGGCGCAATCGGCGCGACGGCGCCATGGAAATGGAACGATACACCCTGTTTGCGACCCTTGTTGTCGTGGCGCTCTTGCGGCGGCGTGCGCCCAAACGCAAAATATTTTCGGCGGCGCGTCGCGCCTGCACGACGGCAGGACGGCGCGGCTACGGCAAAACCGCATCGGGCAAAGCCGTTACAGCCGTGCGACAGTCCGTCGCATTGATTGACTATCGGCTGTGCCGTGCCTAAATCGCGGCGCACATCTGCCCATGTGTCCGTTGGACCCATGGCCCCCTCATTGTCAGGAATTTGCATGTTCGGCGCACTCGCCAAGTCTATCTTCGGATCGTCCAACGAACGTTATGTGAAATCGCTGGGCAAGGTCATCGACCAGATCGCCGCCTTTGAACCGACGATCCAGGCGATGAGCGATGAGGAACTGGTGAACCAGACGGCGCGCTTCCGCGAGCGCCTGGCCAATGGCGAAACGTTGGACGGCCTGCTGCCCGAAGCCTTTGCGACCGTCCGCGAAGCGTCGGTCCGCGTGCTCGGCATGCGTCACTTCGACGTCCAGATGATCGGCGGCATCGTCCTGCATCGCGGCGAGATCGCCGAAATGCGCACCGGTGAGGGCAAGACGCTGGTGGCGACGCTCGCCACCTATCTGAACGCGCTTGAGGGCAAGGGCGTCCATGTCGTCACCGTGAACGACTATCTGGCCAGCCGTGACTGCGAATGGATGGGTCAGGTCTATCGCTTCCTGGGCCTCACCACCGGTGTGATCGTGCCCAACCTGTCGGAAGACCAGCGCCGCGAGGCCTATAATGCCGACATCACCTATGCGACCAACAATGAACTCGGCTTCGATTATCTGCGCGATAACATGAAGTTCGATCGCGGTGCGATGGTCCAGCGCCCGTTCAACCATGCGATCGTCGATGAAGTCGATTCGATCCTGATCGACGAGGCGCGCACGCCGCTGATCATTTCCGGTCCGACCGACGACAAGTCGGAGCTGTATGTCGCGGTCGACGCGATCGTGAAGCAGCTGGTCGAGGAGGATTATGAGAAGGACGAGAAGCAGCGCACGATCACGCTGACCGAAGACGGCACCGAGAAGATCGAGCGCCTGCTGGAGGCCGCCGGCCTGCTCCAGGGCAATAATCTCTACGATTTCGAGAACACCCAGGTCGTTCATCACGTCAACCAGGCGCTGCGCGCGGTGGTGATGTTCCGCCGCGACATCGACTATATCGTCAAGGACGGCAAGGTTGTCATCATCGACGAATTCACCGGTCGCATGATGGATGGTCGTCGCTGGTCGGATGGCCTGCACCAGGCAGTGGAAGCCAAGGAAGGCGTCCAGATCGAGCCGGAAAACCAGACGCTCGCATCGATCACCTTCCAGAATTATTTCCGCATGTACCCCAAGATTTCGGGCATGACCGGCACCGCGTCGACCGAAGCGACCGAATTCTACGAAATCTACAAGATGAACGTCGTCACCATCCCGACCAACCGGCCGGTGCAGCGCGTCGACGAGGAAGATACGTTCTACAAGAATCTGGAAGACAAGTTCCGGGGCATCGCGCGCACCATCAAGGAACATGCCGAAAAGGGTCAGCCGGTGCTGGTCGGCACCGTGTCGATCGAAAAGTCGGAAATGCTGTCGGAATTCCTCAATCAGGAAGGCGTCAAGCATGCGGTCCTGAACGCGCGCTTCCACGAGAGTGAAGCCCATATCGTTGCCCAGGCAGGCCGCAAGGGCGCGGTGACGATCGCCACCAACATGGCTGGCCGCGGCACCGACATCAAGCTGGGCGGCAATCTGGAGATGCGGGTCGAGGACGAACTGCGTGATATGCCGGAAGGCCCCGAGCGCGAGGCGGCGATCGCCCGTATCGAGGTCGAGATCGAAGCGGAGAAGCAGGAAGTGCTAGCCGCCGGCGGCCTGTTCGTGCTGGCGACCGAGCGGCACGAAAGCCGTCGTATCGACAATCAGCTGCGCGGCCGTTCGGGCCGTCAGGGCGATCCCGGCCTGTCGCGCTTCTACCTCAGCCTCGACGATGACCTGATGCGCATCTTCGGCCCGGACACGATGTTCGCCAAGATGATCCGCTCCAACCTGGAGGATGGCGAGGCGCTGCCCCCGTCCAAGTGGCTGAGCAAGGCGATCGAGACCGCCCAGCGCAAGGTCGAGGCGCGCAACTACGACATCCGCAAGCAGGTCGTCGAATATGACGATGTCATGAACGACCAGCGCAAGGTGATCTACGAGCAGCGCAGCGACATCATGGACGCCGAAACGGTGGACGATGTCGTTACCGACATGCGCCATGAGACGGTCAACGACCTGGTCGGTGCATCCTGCCCGCCGGGCACCTATCCCGAACAATGGGATATGGAGCGGCTGAAGCTGCGCACCGCCGAAGTGCTGGGTCTGGAGCCTGATTTCGACGCCTGGCTGGCTGAAGACGCCGTCGATCCGGAAATGATCGAGGAGCGGCTTGCCGGTCTGGCCGACGCGGCCATTGCCGAGAAGACGCAGGAAGTCGAAGCGGCCGACTGGCACATGATCGAGAAGAGCATCATGCTCCAGAGCCTCGACCATCACTGGAAGGAGCATCTCTCGACGCTCGACGCGCTGCGCCAGGTGGTGCATCTGCGCGCCTATGCGCAGAAGACGCCGATCAACGAATATAAGCAGGAAGCCTTCGCCCTGTTCGAGCGCATGCTGGAGAATATTCGCGAGGACGTGACCAGCTCGATCGCGCGGGTGCAGTTCCGTATGGAAGCGCCGCAGCCGCAGTTCGACCTGCCGGTGCTGCCGGACTTCATCACCACGCATATCGACCCCTTCTCGGGCGAGGATAATAGCGCAGATATCGATGGCAGCCAGCTGGCGGGCATCACCACCACCATTCCGCGCGCACCGGTGGACAATGTCGCGCCGGGCGAGTTCGCCAATCTCGACATCAGCCGCAACGCGCTTTGCCCCTGCGGTTCGGGTCAGAAATACAAGCATTGCCATGGTGCGCTAAGCTGAGGCGCGACCACAGGCGAAAAACAGGGAAGGGCGTTGCCGATGGCAGCGCCCTTTTTTTGTTTTGATCCTGCAATGAAAAGGCGGAACTCTTGCGCTGACAGGCCGTTGCGCATTGCGCCTATGCGATGCGGACCGGATGTTCCGGCGGAAGGAGAAGGGCATGAGGAAATTTGCGATGGTGCTGGCCTTGGCTGTGATGGCCGCCCCGATGGCGGTAACCGCCCAGCCCCCCGGCCACGGACAGAACAAGCCTTCGCACAATAATGGCAATGGTCCGGGTAATCGGCCGTCGGGCCATGATGGCGGACCTGGCCATGGGGCATCGCACGGCAAGCCGTCGCACAATAATGGGCGTCCGCCGTCAGCGGGCAGACCGTCGCATTCCGCCTCCCACGGCGGAAAATTTTATCCCGACCAGCATTATCGCCCCGGTTCGTCGCGCGATCGCTATCGCATCGATCGGAACACGCGGGTCTATCGCGGTGGTAATGGGCGCTATTATTGCCGCCGTAATGATGGCTCGACCGGCCTGATCGTGGGCGCCGCCGTCGGCGGCCTCCTGGGCAATGCGCTGGGTGACGGCGATTCCGGCGTGCTGAGCACGATCCTGGGCGCAGGCGTCGGCGGCGCGCTGGGCCGCGAGATCGACCGCGGCAACGTCTATTGCGAATGATCGATCACCAGAATGCGGAGTGCCGCCGATCGCGTGATCGGCGGCACTTTTCGCGGGCGGGGCCGGTGACGGGAGGCCATTTATTGAACGCCTGTGATGTCGGCGCGGCGCGGCGCGGCGCTCCGCTGATGGGGCTCAAGCGGCTTGAGACGCTTCGATTAGTGATCCCTCACTTCGCAGATTTAAGTTCGATAATATATATTATGTTAAATCACGGGTTGGACGGATGGGAGGTCTTCCTCCTCATCCATCTCAATCCTCCAGGATGCGGCTATGGGCTTTGGTGTCGCGCATGCGGACATAGACCGTCAGCGAGATCGCGATCATGATGCTCACATAAATATAGAAAGCGGATTCCCTCCCGGACTGTTTGAACCAGAGCGCGACGAACTCGGCCGTGCCGCCGAACAAGGTGTTGGCCAGCGCATAAGGCAGCGCTACGCCGAGCGCACGAATATGTGCCGGAAACAGTTCGGCCTTCACCACCGCGTTGATCGACGTATAGCCGGTGACGATCACCAGGCCCGCCATCACCAGCAGTCCGGCGACCAGCGGATCGCGCGTTACCGCCAGCGTGGCGAAGATCGGATAGGTGCAGAGCACGCCCATGATACCGAAGCCGATCATCAGCGGCTTGCGCCCGATCCGGTCAGACAAGGCACCAGCCAACGGTTGCAACAGCATGAAAATAAACAATGTTATCCCATTGATTTCCGACGCTGTTTCACGACCAAAACCGGCCGTGTTGACGAGGAATTTCTGCATGTAGATGGAATAGGCATAGAAGGCGATCGTGCCGCCGGCGGTCAGCAGCATCACCGTCAGCGTTTCGCGCGGATGATTGGTGATGAGTTCGATGAAACCGGACTTGGGTGCGCCTTCGGCTTGCGCCACTTGATAGCTTTGCGTTTCGGCGAGGCCGCGCCGCAGCCAGAAGACGATCACCGCCAGCGCCCCGCCAATGGCGAAGGGAATGCGCCAGCCCCAGGCGTCAAGCTCTGCCTCGGTCAGGATCGACTGGAGCAGCAGCAGCACGCAGATCGCCACCAACTGCCCGGCAATCAGCGTCACATATTGGAAGCTGGAATAGAATCCGCGCCGGTCCTTGCCGGCCATTTCGGTGAGATAGGTCGCGCTGGCACCATATTCACCACCAATCGACAGGCCCTGCATCAGCCGGGCAAGAACGAGCAACAGCGGCGCGCCGACGCCGATCACCTCATAGCCCGGCGTCACCGCGATCAGCAGCGATCCGGCACACATCAGCGAGACCGACAGGGTCAGGCCACTCTTGCGGCCATGCCGATCGGCATAGACGCCCATCAGCCAGGCGCCGATCGGTCGCATCAGGAAGCCCACGGCAAAAATGCCGGCCGCGCTCAGCAACTGGGCGGTGCGATCCTCGCTCGGGAAGAAATGCGGGGCGAAGTAGAGGGTGAAAGCGGCATAGGCATACCAGTCATACCATTCGACCAGATTGCCGGTGGAACCGCCGATGATCGCCTTGAGCCGGGCGCGTTTGTCGGGTGCCGCCCCCTGCCCCTCATGTGACATCATGGCGTCAGCACCATTTCACCATTTTCAACGCTCCAGCTCTTGAGACGGGACAGCATGTTCATGCCGATGACATTGACGTCGCCCAGCGCCGGCGAGACGACGACCTCGACATCATTGGCGCGCAGCGGCCCGACCGTCAGCGTCGAGATGCTGGCGCGGCGCGCGTCGATCTTGCCATTGGCGGTGTTGAGCGGGATCGGGGGCGCATTCATGTCGATATTGAGGCCAGTGGCGCGGGCGGTATTTTCCGAAAGGGCGGTGATGGTCGCGCCACTGTCGATCAGGAAGCGCGCGGACATGCCGTTGACCATGCCCTCCACCCAATAATGGCCGTCCGGCGCGACCGGAATGCGCACCACCTGACCATCGGACTGGATCGGCGGTGGGGCCGGCGGCGGCGCGGGCTGTGATATGGACCCGGCACTGTTCTGCGGCTGGAGCAAGGCCCCATCCTCCGCCGCGAACCGTGCCGGCATCAGCCCCGCCTTCTGGGCGAAGGTGAAGAGGCCGAGCAGGGCGCCGAAGATCAGCACCCAGAGCAGCGCCATCCGCACGAAGCTGCCCAGCGCGATGCGACGGCCAATGAGCGCAGAGCCAACCAGGACCAGGGCGAGCAGATACCAGATGCTGGACATCGCCTGATCCGTGCCGTCCATCAGTGGGGTGCTCCGTCGTTGAGGTCGATGACCAGCCCGTCATAGCCCGGCTCCACCCCTTTGGGGAGCGTGGCGCACAGGGTGGCATAATCCATGCTCTGGTCCATATGGGTGAGGATCGCGCGCCAGGGCCGGGTTGCCATGATCCCTGCCAATGTCATCTCCAGATGGGCATGGGTGGGATGCGGCCGGGCGCGCAGCGCATCGACCACCCAGATGTCGAGATCGTCGAAGAGCGCCAGCATATCCGGCGTTATTTCATGAAAATCCGTGGCATATCCGACATGACTATCATCATGACTGAAGCGAAATCCAGTCGAATAAATGTCGCCATGGGGCATGTCGGTGCAGGCAATGTCGATATCGCCGATCCGCAGCCCATCGGGCAGATCATGCGGGACGATGATCGGCGGATAGCCCCCCCTCCCCGCAAAGGCATAGGCAAAGCGGGCCTGGAGCAGGCGCATCGTCTGGGCACGGGCATAGCCGGGGATCGGGCTGCCGCGATGATGGAACAACTGGCGAACATCGTCGATGCCATGGCTGTGATCGGCATGGTCATGGGTCCACAGGATCGCATCGATGTCGATCACGTCGGCCGCCAGCAACTGCGCCCGCATGTCGGGCGAGGTATCGACCAATATCCGTGTCGTCGCGCTCTCCACCAGGATCGAGACGCGGGTGCGGCGGTTCCTGGGTTCCTTGGGGTCGCAGGCGCCCCAATCATTGCCGATCCGGGGAACGCCGGAGGAGGTGCCGCTGCCAAGGATGGTCAGCTTGAGGCTCATGCCTGCGGCCGGCCCTCAATCTTGGCGAATAGACGCAGGAAATTGGCCGATGTGGCCGCCGCCAGATCCTCGATGCTCTCACCGCGCAGATCGGCAAGGAAGCGGGCCGTGTCGGCAACGAAGGCCGGTTCGCACGGCTTGCCGCGATGGGGCACCGGGGCGAGGAAGGGCGAGTCCGTTTCCACCAGCAGCCGGTCGAGCGGCAGGCGCGCCGCCGTTTCCTGCAGATCCTTCGCGCTCTTGAAGGTCACGATGCCCGAAATGCTGATGCAGAAGCCAAGGTCCATCGCCGCGTCGGCGAAGGCACCGCTGGCGGTGAAACAGTGGATGACGCCGCTATAGGCCCCCTTCCCCATTTCGTCCCGCATGATCGCCAGCGTATCCTCTTCCGCTTCGCGGGTATGGACGATCAGCGGCAGGCCGGTCTCGCGGCAGGCGGCGATATGGCTGCGGAAGCTCTTCTGCTGCCGCTCGCGATCGCTATGGTCGTAATAATAATCGAGGCCCGTTTCGCCGATGCCAACGACGCGCGGATGGGCCGCGCGCTCGACCAGCTTGGCGGTGTCGACATGGGGATGCTCGTCCGCCTCATGCGGATGAATGCCCACGGTCGCCCACACATCCGCCTCGCGCACCGCCGTGCCCAGCACATCGTCCCACTCGCTCTCGCGGGTGGCGATGTTGAGCATCAGGTCGACGCCGCGTGCGCGGGCGCGTTCCAGCACATTCTGCTGATCCTCGATCAACCCCTTGTAATTGAGGTGACAATGGCTGTCGATCAACATGGGTTCAGGCGTCCGCTTCGGTCAGTTCTAGGCGCGGGAAGAGCGGCTTGGGCGCGGCCAGCACGAAATCGCTTTCGGCCAGGTCGCTATACCAATGATCGCCGATCGCGCCATAGCTGCGCTTGTCCGCCGGCACGCCCATATGGTCGAGCAAGGCCGTGGCGCTCGCCGGGATCACCGGCTGGATCGCGACCGCCAATTGGGCGATGGCGATATAGAGCGTCGCCAGCACTGTCTCCATCCGCTCGGGATCGGTCTTGCGCAGCGACCAGGGTGCCTGCACGTCGATATATTGGTTACAGGCAAAGGCGGCGCGCAACCAGGCATCAATCGCCACCGACGGCGCCAGATCGGCCATGGCGGCGGGCAAATCACCGCGCACGACCTTGTCGATCAGCGCGAACAGCTCCGTATCGGCGGCGTCATGGCCATTGAATGCCGGCAGGCGGCCTTCAAGATTTTTGGCGATGAAGCTCAGCGTGCGCTGGGCGAGATTGCCGAACGCATTGCCAAGGTCGCTGTTGGAACGCTGGACGATCGCTTCCGCGCTATAGCTGCCATCATTGCCAAAGGTCACTTCGGACAGCAGGAAATAGCGCAGCTGGTCGACGCCGAAGCGTTCGGCCAACTCCATGGGGTCGGCGACATTGCCGACCGACTTGGACATCTTCTCGCCCCGGTTCAGCAGGAAGCCATGGCCGAACACCTGCTTAGGCAGCGGCAGCTTCGCGCTCATCAGGAAAGCCGGCCAGTACACCGTATGAAAACGCACGATATCCTTGCCGATGATATGGGTGATATCGCCACCCTTCGCCCAATAGCGCGCCATCCGCTCGGCATCGTCAGGATAGCCGCAGCCGGTGATATAGTTGGTCAGCGCATCGACCCAGACATACATGACATGGCCGTCGGCGCCGGGCACCTGGACACCCCAGTCGAAGCTGGTGCGCGAGATGCTGAGATCGGACAGGCCGCCCTCGACGAAGCGCAGGATTTCGTTGCGCCGGCTTTCCGGGCGGATGAAATCGGGCTGGCTGTTATAGAGGTCGAGCAGCTTGTCCTGATATTTGGACAGGCGGAAGAACCAGCTTTCCTCGACGGTCCATTCGACCGGCGTTCCCTGCGGCGACAGCTTGACGCCGCCTTCGCCCTCGGTGATTTCCTTCTCATCATAGAAAGCTTCGTCGCGGACCGAATACCAGCCCTCGTAACGGCCCAGATACAGGTCGCCATTGGCCTCCATCGCCTGCCAGATCGCCTGGCTGGCGCGGTGATGATCCGGTTCGCTGGTGCGGATGAAACGATCATAGCTGATATTCAGACTATCGTTCATCTGCTTGAAATAGGATGACATCTCATCGGCCAGTTCGCGTGGCTCGATCCCACGGTTGCGCGCCGTCTGGGCCATTTTCAGCCCATGTTCGTCGGTTCCGGTCTGGAAGAAGACATCGCGGCCCATCATCCGCTGGAACCGGGCGATCGCGTCGGTGGCGATCACCTCATAGGCATGGCCGATATGCGGACGGCCGTTGGGATAGGAGATGGCGGTGGTGATGGTGTAAGGCTGCGACATGCAGCCTCCCTAGCGGCTGTTCGCGTCGCCGCAAAGCCGCTTTTCAGGTCGCCGCCTCAGCCAGTGCCGCGACATGGCCGCCCAGCTCGAAAACGACCGAGGCCGGGTCAAGCGACAGGATCACCGCGCCACCCGCCAGATGGCGGGCCGCTTCCCAATGATCGAGCGCGCTGCCGAGTGCCGGGCCATGGCGAGTCCGGGCGGCCTGGGCGATGAAGGCGGGCGCGCGCTCCAGAAAGGCTTCGTAACGCGGCTTGGCCGCCTTGCCCGCCAACGCCTTGGCCAGGCGCAAGCGCTCCCGATTGCCGGGATCACCGTCGGCAGCGATCGCGAGCAGCGATTTTTCGAGGCCCGCAAGATCGAGGCCCGCATAGCGCAGCGCGCGACCGGGCGAGCCCTCCCCCGCGCGCAGCAGCGCGTCAAGTTCCGGCCCGGACAGGCTTTCATCCTCGCGCCGGAGCACCGTCGCCATGGCACCGTCCGGCAGCGGATCAAAGCGCATCGTGCGGCAGCGCGAGCGGATGGTGGGCAGCAGCCGGCCGGGCGCATGGCTGACCAGCAGGAAGATCATGTCCGCCGGCGGCTCTTCCAACGTCTTGAGCAGGGCGTTGGCGGCGCCGCGCTCCAGATCATCGGCGCTGTCGATCACGACGATGCGACGGGAGGAGAGCGAGGGCGCCGACTGGATCAGCCGCTGCAGGCCGCGCACCTGATCGACGCTGATGTTGCGCGCGGTAACCCCATCTTTCTCCAGCGGCGCCAGTTCGGCATAGTCGGGATGCGCGCTCGCCTCGATCAGGCGGCGGATTGGGTGGCTTTCGGGAACAGCGAGCCCCTCACCCTCTATCTTCGGGCCGGCCGCATCCGCCAGCAGGCGCATCGCCATGGCGCGGGCGAAGCTGGCCTTGCCGATGCCCCGCGGGCCGCTCAAGATCCAGCCATGATGCATGCGCCCGCTGCTTGCCGCCGCAAGTAGGGTCTGCGCCTCGGCGTCATGCCCGACCAGTGACGTCATGACAGCAGGTCGTCCAGTGCCGCGAGCAGTCGGGCAGTGACCCCCTCCGCCGCGCCGGAAGCGTCGATCGCGCGGACCCGTGCCGGCTCATCGGCGGCAAAGCGGACGAACGCATCGGCCACGGCACGGTGGAAGCTGCGGTCGCGACCGCCGATCCGGTCCGACACGTCGCCGTCACGGGCATGGGCGCGCGCTTCCGCTTCCGTTTCGGGGAGGGTCAGAAACAGGGTGCGGTCGGGCAGGAAGCCGGCGCTGCCGATCTGGTGCAGCGCCAATATGTCGGCATCGCTAAGTTCGCCCTGTCCCTGATAGGCACGGCTGCTGTCGAGGAACCGATCGGACAGCACCCAGGCGCCACGGGTCAGCGCCGGGCGGATCGTCTTCTCGATATGGTCGGCGCGCGCGGCGGCGAACAGCAGAGCTTCGGCGCGGGCATTCCAGCGGTCCGCACCGCCAGTCAGCAGCATGGCACGGATCGCTTCCGCCCCCTCGCTGCCGCCCGGCTCGCGGGTCTCGACAACCTCCAGCCCGCGCGCGCGCAGAGCCGCCGCCAGCGCACGAATCTGGGTCGACTTGCCGGCGCCCTCGCCGCCTTCGAGCGTGATGAAACGGCCTGTGATCACCCGAAGAAGGACTTCAGACCATTCCACAAACGACCGAAAATGCCCGCTTCCGCGACATCTTCACCAGCGACCAGCGGCAGCACCTGGGGCGGCGTATCCGGGGTCTGGACAATGAGCTGGGCGATCTGCTGGCCCTTGGCAATCGGCGCCTTGATCGGGCCAGTATAGACGACCTTCACCTTCACATTGGCCGACGCGGTGCGCGGCATGGTGACGGCCATATTCTGCGGCGCGACCAGCGACACAGTCGATGCGCTGCCCAACTGAACCGCGGCGGTCTCGACCGTCTGCCCCTTCTTGAACAGCGGCTGCGCCTTCCAGGCGCGGAAGCCCCAGTCCATGAAGCGGACGGATTCGGCGATACGGCCGTTGAAGCTGGTCAGGCCCGCAACCACCATCACCAGGCGGCGGCCATCCTGTTCGGCCGAACCGGTGAAGCCGAAGCCGGCTTCCTCGGTGTGGCCGGTCTTGAGGCCATCGGCGCCCGCGATCTTGCCCAGGATCGGATTGCGATTGGCCTGCGCAATGTCGGAGCCGCCCATGGTCTTGCCCCAGGTGAAGGAGCGGGTGGCGTAGAATTTCTTGTAGAGATCCGGCGTCTCTACGATCGTGGCTTCGGCAAGCTTGGCCAGATCTTCGGCGGTGACATAGGTCACGCCCTCGTCAGGCCAGCCGTTGCTGGTGCCGAAATGGCTGTTCTTGAGGCCCATGCGCTTGGCCTCCTCGTTCATCAGTGCGACGAACGCCTGCTCGGTGCCGGCAATGCCCTCAGCCAGCACGACGCAGGCGTCATTGCCCGACAGGGTGACGATGCCGTGCAGCAGATTTTCAACCGACACCTGCTCGCCCACCGACAGGAACATGGTCGATCCGGCCTTGGGGCCGTGCCATTGCTGCCAGGTTTCCGGACGGACCGTGAATTTGGTGTCGAGCTTGAGTTCACCCTTCTGGATCAGGCGGAAGGCGACATGCGCCGTCATCATCTTGGCCATCGAGGCCGGCGGCATCCGGGTTTCGCCGCCCTTGTCATAGAGGACGGCGCCCGAGGAAAGATCCTTGAGATAGGCGATCGGCGCCTCGCTCGTATAGGGCGGGGCCGCGGCAACCAGCGGCTGGGCCAGCAGACCGACGAAGAGAGTGGCGGCAACGGTTTTCTTCATGAACTCAAGCCTTCGACTGGATAGATTCGCTGGACGCATCGCTATGATTAGCGCGCGTCATTAGCCATGACACGGACATTCGCAAAGCCCTTCGCTGCCGCCGCCTTCACGCCGGCCTGCGCCGCCTCCTGCGAGGGATAAGGACCATAGCGCACCCGCCAGACCGGACCGGCCGCCACGGCGTGCGCGCCGATCTGCCTGGCCAGCGCCTCGGCCCGGCTTTGGGAAGAAAGCGCTGCAACCTGAACGACATAGCCGCCGGACACCGGTTTTGTCGGCGCTGTGGTCTTCGGGGCCGACCTGGGAGTGGGCGACGCGGGCGCATCGAAGGATACGCCGGGACGGCTGGAGTTGCCCGCGGCAGGGATGGCCTGAACGACGGGACGCGCGGTCTGAACCTGCACCGGCTGGCTTGCCGGCACTTGCGCCAGGCGCCCGCGTAGCACCTTCAGCAGGGGTTGCGGCGTCTCGATCCGCTCGGGCGCGCGTTGATGGGCGCGCAGCAGCGCCTTTTCCTGCTCGGGCGGATTGACCCGGCGGACGCGAACGGCCGCGGCGCCATCACCGGTAATGCCCAGTTGCTCGGCCGCGCCGCGCGACAGGTCGATGAGCTTGTCGTCGCTGAACGGGCCGCGATCGTTGAGCCGGACCAGGATGGTGCGACCGCTATCCAATGCCGTCACCTCGACATAGCTTGGCAGGGGCAAGGTCTTGTGCGCGCCGCTGATCGCCGACGGCACGAAATCCTCGCCATTGGCCGTCGGCTTGCCAATCGCCTCCTCGCCATACCAGCTGGCATAGCCGACCTCGTCATAATTGACCGGATCGGCCGGGACATAGGTCTTGCCGCCCACGCTATAGGGTTCGCCGATCTTGACCGGTTCGTCCGCAACCGCTGGCGCCGTTACAGGTGTCGCGGGGCGCGGGGCCGGCGGCGCAACGGCCTGCTCGCCGCCGCAGGAGGCCAGCAGAGACGCCGCGCCGCCCAGCGTGAGCCAGTTCCTATTGCTTGACCGCATCGGCCAGCAACCCCACGGAAAGAGCGTAGAAATTGGAGCAATTATAGTCGAGGATCGCGCGATAATTGCTGGTCAGCAGATAGGCGGTCTTGCCCGGCCCATCCGGCTCCAGGAGGGTCGCCATGACAGTGTCCGCTGGCCAGATGCCGCTGGCCGGGAACAGGCCCAGCTTGCGCCACTCGGCCATGCTCAGCCAGCGGCTGTGGCGGTTGAAGACCCGCGGGCAGCGCGGCGCCGTCGTGCGCGCCGCCACCGAGGCGCGGTTGAAGCTGGTCGGCACGCTGACCGCTACGCCCCAGGGCTGGCCCCGCCGCCATCCGGCCGCAACGAAATAATTGGCGATCGAGGCCAGCGCATCCGCCTGGCTGGTCCAGATGTCCGCCCGGCCATCGCCGTCGCCATCCTTGGCGAGCTTGAGATAGACCGAGGGCAGGAATTGCGGATAGCCGGTCGCCCCGGCCCAGCTGCCGACCAGCCGGCTGCGCGGCACGCCATCGTTCAGCATCTTGAGCGTCGCCAGCAATTCCGGCTCGAACAAGGTGCGTCGGCGCCCTTCATGCGCGAGCGTGGCCAGCGACCGGATCAGGTCGAAATCGCCGGTATAGGAGCCATAATTGGTTTCGTGGCCGAAAATGGCGACCATGATTTCCTCGGGCACGCCGGTTTCCGCCTCGATCCGGGCCAGCCGTGCGCGATTGGCGTAATAGACCGCGCGTCCGCGACTGATCCGCGCGGCATCGACATGCTTGACCCGATAGGGCTCGAAATTGGGAATGGGCGAATAGGCGCCGCCGCCCGGCTGGCTCTGATCCAGCGCCACGACGCGCGGGTTGATCGTCAGGGTCGGGAAGACAGCGTCCAGCGTCGCGTCGCGAATGCCCATGGCGCGTGCCTTGGGGCGCAGGGATTCCAGATAGGCGCGAAAGTCCCCATCATCCTGCGCGATCGCGACCTGTGGCGCAGCCAATCCTGCCACAACCGTCGAAAAACCCATCATCAGCGCAATGGCCAGCGAATTGAACCGAGAATCTGCCATGACCTTTTGTGGCACAGCCAGGGCGACCGGCGAAACCCCTATCCGATACGAAGTCGCGAATGGACGACCATTCCCTTCAATATTGTCATTTTTGCCCTTGGCTTGTTCGCCCGCTTCGCTAGGAAGCGTCGCAACGGAAGTGTGGCCGAGTGGTTTAAGGCAGCGGTCTTGAAAGCTACTGGAGCTTGCGACCCGTGTGCGGAATTAGGAGTGTGGTTACAAGGGGTTAGCATGGTTCAGGTTTGCCGGGAAATTTCACCCGTAAGCCTGTCGTAAGTTGCCAACCCTAAAAACGCAAGGAAGAGTGTCCGAGTGGTTTAAGGAACCGGTCTTGAAAACCGGCGACGGGGCAACCCGTCCGTGGGTTCGAATCCCACCTCTTCCGCCAGTTGCAATGGGGGACGAATGCCAAATCAACATGTTCTGCAACGCCTCACAGGTTTGCAATCCATTCTAAATGGCGTGCATCAGAGCAGCGTAGGATTATCGTCAGCGACGATTGGGCAAGAGCGGGCCGCGTTTGTTGATGAGTTTCTAAGCAAGGTGCTTCCCCCCATCTATCGGTTCGGAACAGGTGATGCGACTGATGCTGCTGGAGCCAAAAGCGGACAACTGGATGTAGTCGTTGAATATCCATTTGCGCCTTCCCTGCCGATGGTAGGAGCCGGACAAAGTCGTCTTTACCTTGCAGAATCTGCTGCGGCAGTGATTGAAGTAAAATCGAACCTATCCAACCAATGGAACGACGCCGTTAATACCGCCAAGGCTCTTGCACCTCTCAAGAGATCGTTTGGTGCGACTATGAGTTTTGGTGCTGGGCCGCAGCCTCAAATTCCCATGTTTGCCGTCGGTTATACTGGCTGGAAGACAATGCCACCGCTTCAATCAAATCTGAACAATTGCCCAGATATATTTGGGGCATTGGTGATTGATGCCGGCCTATATGCTTCGAAGAGCGGTCTTGTTGCAACTGGACCCTGGGCACTATGGGGCTTAATTATTGATCTCCATTTTGTGACCAACTCGCTTCAAAGCGCGTCAACTAGCCCTCTTGACTATGCGAAGTAATTTTTAGCGCATTACCTGAACGGCGCTCCATGTCCCGTCATGCTCCCAATTGCGGAGGGCAGCGACGACCGCCACCATGTCCCGCCGGTCCAGCGCTCCGCTCTCAATGCCAGGCAGCACCTCATGCTCGACCCAAGCATCGAACGAGCCAAACATGACCGTGAAGGGCGACGGCTTCGGCTTCTCCGCTTCCTCTATCCGCTTGATGCGGCGTTGAAGGGCGCGGATGCCTGCCATGTGGTTATTTCAATCCGAGGTGGAAACGCAGATCAAACGGCATGTCGGGCGCGCCAGAGCGCACCACCGGCACGGATGCAGGCGGTGGAGTGGGTTCGAGCATGACCACAGGTTCCGGCGCTGGTGCAGCGGGAACAGCCTTGCGCCCCATCGCTGCATAGATGGCAGGCGCGGCTTCAATGAGGGCTTCGCATTCCAAGCGTTGCATCACCGCATCAATCGCCATCTGCTCCCGCATGGTAGCAAAGTGACGCGGTGCCAGCATGGCGCGAATCTCCGCCTGCTGCTCGCGTTCAATACGGCGGCGCTCCGCCAACGGTATGTCAGCTTTCATATGTCACCTTCAGTTGGACCAGAATGTCATAGGCATCGGCGCGCACGCGCCAGTCGTCGCAGTCGCGGAGCACTTCGATCATGCTCTTGATGATGCCCCGCCGCATCTGCCCGCGCTCCTGATCGGTCATGCGCGCGACCGCTTTGCAGAGGGGGTCAAAGCGCCCTGACACGAGCATGTCGTCATAGCTGAACGGCACGACATAGAGCGGATGTGCCATGCGGTCCGCCATGCTGACCGCCCAGTCCACTTCCGCCTGATACTCCTCTATCCCGCGATAGGGCATGTGGTGCAGCACGCGGTTGCCCGCCTCGTCGTATCCAAAGAACGACGCACGCACGAACACATCGTCGTCGCCAATGGCGTGGGCATGGACGTAGTTTCGTTCGGTTCGGATGATCGGCATCAGGGTGCCCCTATGAGTGGATTTTCGAAGCCGCCGCCATCGCCCTGAACCTGTGGCCAATTTCGCCGCTCACATTCACAAAGCATTGGTTGTGCACGCAAGCCTTAATCAGGGCGGGTCCAGATGCGTATTCCGTGAAATCAGCAAAGTTCCCTGCGACCGGGCAGAACGGCAATGCGGCGGTAATTAGGTCCGAAATGCCATCATGCATCGCTTCCTTGCCAATACCGGAACGGGCGACGAGGACGATGTAAAGATTCAAACCGCTCTTGGGAATCACCCAAACCTTACCGCAGATCCCCGCCATCAAGCCCAGCGCCGCCGTGATCGCTACTTCGGGAACCGGGAGCAGCGCGCTCTGATAGACATACTGTGTGAGTAGCCCCTAGTTTTCTAGACGCCTTCTGCTTTCAGAATCTGCTGCCGTTCGAACTGGTTGGGTGACAGCATCCCGTTCCTGATCTGCTTGCGCACCGGGTTGTAGAACATCTCGATGT